>CALAHL010000418.1 GCA_937891725.1 uncultured Rhodospirillaceae bacterium
GAAACCACCGGTAAGGTGCGTTGGGTCCTTGGTATCTCGTTGACACTTGTCGTTATCGGTCTGATTGTGGTCGCAATTTTCGTCGTCTAACCCGCGTGGTTCGAGCGGGACCGACCGTTTAATCCCCCGCTCATGATCCTTGATCCGCCGAATACACGGCTTTGGGCCGAGAGACTGACCTGGTTCGACCGCCGGCTCCGGCCTGACGGCATGAGCCGGCCCGTTTCGGTTGGGGCGCAGTCCGAGGCTTTGCTTCACGAATGCCGCCGGGCCTTTGCGTCCGGAGGATGGGTCACGGTCGTTGTTCTCGCGCAGGCGGTGATCGACAGTGAGCTTGCCGAGCGACTCGTGGATGGTTCGGGCGACGGACTGGATTTGAACGAAGCGCGGTTCGGACGCGACTTCGTTTGGCTGCGAGCCCGGCGCAATGGCTATCTGCACAATGACGGTCCGGGCCCGGCGATTACAGCACATGAGTTGCTACTGGATGCGCAACGCTTGGAACGGGAGGCCCGCAAGGCCGTGGAACTGCTGGCTAAGGTCCTGTCCGGATCTTAACGAAGCGCCATCTCACCGTTCGGCCCGAACACTTCGGAGAAGGCCTCACGCAGGGCGATGTCGGTGTCGATCATGGTGACCGGTATCCCCAGGTCGACCAGACTGGTCACCCCATGTTCCGAGATTCCGCAGGGCACGATTCCGCCGAAATGCTCCAGATCCGGTTCCACGTTCAGGGACACGCCGTGAAACGTGACCCAGCGCCGGACCCGCACGCCAATTGCGGCGATCTTATCCTCGCGCAACGGCTGGTTAAGATCGGTGCGCCGAACCCAGATCCCGACACGGCCGTCGCGTCGCTCGCCCTCGACCCCGAGCTTGTCGAGTGTCCGGATCAGCCATTCCTCGAGCGCATGCACGTAGGCCCGCACATCCTGGCGCCGGCGCTTCAGATCCAGCATTACATAGCCGACCCGTTGTCCGGGGCCGTGATAGGTGAATTCACCACCGCGCCCCGTCTGATGCACAGGAAAGCGCGCGGCGTCGAGCAGATCGGCGGTGTCGGCGCTGGTCCCAGCGGTGTAGAGCGGCGGATGCTCAAGCAGCCAGACCAGTTCCGGCGCAGTCCCGGAATGGATCTGTTCGGCGCGAGATTCCATTTCAGCGACCGCGCCCGGGTACGTGACCGGCCCGTCCGTCATCCGCCATTCGGGCGCGCCTGCAGCCTCAAGATCGACTTCGCGTGCGATAATGCTCATCATGCTCCTAGACGCCCTTGATTGGCGGTCAGGGTTTTGCTAAGTCCACGCCTCCCCACGACACCGGGTCGTCCGGACTGGGGACCGTGGCGAAGATAGTGCGGTCGTGGCGGAATTGGTAGACGCGCAGCGTTGAGGTCGCTGTCCTGGAAACAGGGTGGAAGTTCAAGTCTTCTCGACCGCACCATTCTTCTCTCTCGGCTCCAGAGATGGGGCCCTTTTTCTGAATATCATCCAAAAGTCATATCGATCCATTGGACGGCGGTTCTTTGGGCTTTGGTC
>CALAHL010000419.1 GCA_937891725.1 uncultured Rhodospirillaceae bacterium
TCACCGGGTAGCTGCTTCATGCCGTCAAGCCAGACTCATTCAGCAACAGGCTCATTACCTGAAAATATGTCGTGATGGTTGGCAAAATCCACAGCGCGGCAGCCGCAGCGGATATCGTTCCGTATACTTGTCCTTGTCTGCGACATGTTTAGGAGGCTTGTAGTGTATCGATTGTTCGACATGCGATCGTTCGTCTACCGGATTGAGATCGGTAGGGCGTCATCGTTCATCCGGCAAACGATAAAAGTTTCCGCGGTGACGTTGTGAGCGAAACTCCGCTTGAAACCGTGGATTACGTGATCGTCGGGGCGGGGTCAGCAGGCTGCGTGCTGGCCAATCGACTGACCGCCGATCCGCGACTCTCCGTCCTGGTCCTGGAGGCGGGCGGTACAGATTGGCACCCCTACCTCAAGGCGCCCGCTGGATTCATCAAGACGCACAACGACCCCCGGTTCAACTGGTGTTTCACGACCGAGCCGGGTGCTGGGATCGATGGACGTGAGATCCTATTCCCGCGGGGCAAGGTGCTCGGCGGGTCCAGTTCGATTAACGGCCATCTCTACGTCCGTGGGCAGGCCCGCGATTTCGACGTTTGGGCACAGCGCGGCAATCGCGGCTGGTCCTACGACGATGTGCTGCCGTTTTTTCGGCGAGCCGAAGATCGCTCGACCGGTGAGGACGCATTTCACGGGACTGGCGGTGCACAGCATGTCTCCGACATTCACGCCCGACATCCGATCTGCGAGGCCTTTATCGAGGGCGTGGAGAGCCTGGGTGTGCCGCGGAACCCGGATTATAATGGCGCCAACCAGGAGGGCGTCGGCTACTACCAGCGCACCATTCGCAACGGACGCCGCCACAGTGCTGCGACCGCCTTCCTCCGACCTGCCATGAAGCGGCCCAATTTACGCGTCGAGACCGACGCCCATGTCCAGGGACTTGATCTGCACGGCAGCCGCGTGGTCGGGCTGAGCTACCGCCGCCATGGAGAGCTGCGCCTCGTCCGGGTTGGGCGTGAGGTGTTGATGGCGGCCGGGGCAATCGGCTCGCCGCAGCTTTTGCAGATCTCGGGGATTGGTGCGCCGGAGCACTTGCGGTCGATCGGCGTTGCGCCCAAGCATGAACTTCCAGGTGTCGGGCAGGGGTTACAGGATCATTTCGCGATCCGAGTGACGCATCGGGTGAACCAACCGATCACTCTGAACGAATTGGCGCGCGGTCCTCGGCTGCTGTGGGAAATCGGCAAATGGATGGCGACCGGCACAGGCCTTCTTGCGTTCAGCCCGGCTCACGTGGGGGCGTTCCTGAAATCACATCCCAATCTGGACCAGCCGGACCTCCAGTTTGTCTTCACGCCGGCCAGTTACGCCGATGGTGCCATCGGCGCACTGCAGAAGACGCCGGGAATGACGATCGGTGTCTGGCAGATGCGGCCTGAAAGCACGGGCCATGTTCTGGCTCGCTCGCCCGATCCCCAAGACGCCCCGGCCATCCAGCCCAACTACCTCGTCGCCGAGACCGATAAGCGGGCGATCATCGAGGGACTGCGCCTGTGCCGAAAGCTGGTGTCGAGCGATGCGCTCCGTCCCTATCGGGGACCCGAAACCCTGCCAGGGGCGGAGGTGCAGAGTGACGACGACCTTTTGGCTTATGCCCGCCGGAAAGGCTCAACCGTCTATCACGCGGTCAGCACCTGCCGGATGGGGATCGACCCCATGGCGGTGGTCGACCCGCAGCTGAAGGTCCATGGCTTGAGCGGCCTGCGTGTCGTCGACGCGTCGGTCATGCCGACCATGGTTTCCGCCAACACCAACGCCGCGACCCTGATGATAGCCGAGAAGGCGTCCGACCTGATCCTTGCGGACTATCAGACGTCGGTGTCGAGCTGATTCAGGTTACGGACAGACGAACCATGCCGCCGTCGACCGGGACATGCACCCCGGTTATGTAGCGCGCGCGATCCGAGACCAGGAAGGCGACCAGATCCGCCAGTTCCTGGGGTTCGCCAAAGCGGCCCATCGGAATATCCCTGATCTGTCCGGCGCGGGATTCTTCCGTCGGAAACAGGCGGTTCAGGATTTGGTCGCTGTTGATGCGTCCGGGCGCGACGCAGTTCACCGTGACGCCGTCCGTTGCGACCTCCGGGGCGAGGCTTCGGGACCAACTGACAAGGGCGACTTTGGCGGGTGTGGCCGCGTTGACGGCCCGTTGGACCAAGGCGCCGGAGATGTTCACCACCCGGCCCCAGCCCGCCTTCCGCATGCCGGGCAGCAGCGCTTCGGTCATCCGACGGGCCGAGGAAAAGTTCAGAGCAAAGGCTTCTTCCCAGAACGCGTCGTCGGCGTCCTTCGGCATGGGCCGGGACGCCCCCGCATTGTTCACCAGGATGTCGATACCGCCATACTGCGCCGACGCGGACTGCGCCACCACAGCCACACCCTCGGCGGTAGAGAGGTCCCCGGTCACCATTGCTGGAGCCTCTGCTCCTGTGGCTGCAATCTCATCCCGGACCAGAGTGAGTTTTTCCAGATTGCGTGCAGCGATCACCACCCGCACGCCCTCGGCGGCCAGAACATGTGCGACCGCGCGGCCGATCCCCGCGCTGGCCCCGGTCACCAAGGCGCGTTTGCCGACGATACCCAAGTCCATGATCAATCTCCAGAATTATGCCTGTTTGTTCAGTTCAGCGAGGTCCGGGTTTCAAAGACCATCGGGGCCATTTCGTCGACGGTCCGACCCGCCCAATCCCGTTTGGAAATGCTGGTGAAGGACCGCTCCTGGGCGGCCTGCAGTTCCGCGAGCGCGCTCGGCATATCGATCGTGGTCACGGCACCATCCTTCACCACGCGTGTGCCGTCGACGAAGACGTCCCGGACGCCGCGGTCGGTGGCGGCATAGATCAGGGACCGGATCGGCTCCCGTACCGGCATCATGGAGGGAGCCGTGAGATCGACGCAGACCAGATCGGCGCGCGCGCCAACCTCCAGCTTGCCGATGTCGTCGCGCCGCAGCGCCTTGGCTCCGCCGACGGTCGCTGCGTTGAAGATGTCGGAGGTGTTGAGATCGTCCACGGTCTCGGCCACGGCCCGGGCGACAGTTGCCACGTTCCGCATCTCCTCCAGGAAGTTGTGCGGGTAGGTGTCGGTGCCGATCCCCATGTTGATCCCCTCGCGCACATAGCCGCCGAATGTACGAAGTGCGATACCCCGGCGCATGAACACAGTCGGGCAATGAGCGACGGTAGTGGCGCTGTCAGCCAGGATCCTCAGATCGTCGCGGGTCGACCAGTGTACCCAGGGGTGATGATCCAGGAAGATGCCGTGACCGATGATGGCGTGTTCACCAACCGCGCCGATTTCCTTCATCCACTGTACGGGTGTCTTGCCGTGACGGCGGACGATCTCGTGGAACTCGGTGACGGATTGGGCGGCATGGGTCTGCCAGGGCAGGTTCTTCTCTTCCGCGAAATCATAGGAGTCCCGCAGCAGATCCGCCGAACAGGTGTCCACCTGAGACGGCGCCACCATCCCAATCAGCCGCCCGCTGGGGTGCTGGGCCACCAGATCGATGATCCGTTGAGCCGCCTCGAAACCTTTCTGACCGGCCTCTTCATCCCATTCGTATTGCAGCTTGTGGCCGTCACTGGTGAACCAGCGCGCATCGCGGAACATCGGCGCCACGCAGGCGCGAATGCCGCAGCCCGCCAGAACGTCCAGCCAGCTCTCGAACGGGATCGAGTAGTCGACCACCGTGGTGACACCGCTTTGCAGCAGTTCCGCCATCGCGACCTGGAGGCTGGCGGCGAGGCCGGCGGGATCGTTCTCGAAAATCGTCAGAAACTCGTAGAGCGAGGAATGATAGAATCCCGGAGAGCGGATCTCGTCGGTGACGCCCTTGCGCAGAGGCTCACTGGTCGGGTGGCTGTGGATGTTGATCAGCCCCGGCATCACCATCCGGTCGCTGCCGTCCAGCTCGTCATGAACCTCGCCGGCATAGCGCCCGCCGACCTGGGTGATCGCGCCGTCCGCAAAGACAACATCTCCGCCTTTCAGGTAGACGTGACGGCTTTCCTTGGCATCCCAGGCGACAATCCAGGCAGCATTGCGGATCACGGTGGTCCGGGTCATGGCAAAACTCCAATTTGGTCTTGGCGGCAGAGTATAAGGCGGGCACCGGAAGTCTATCGCGATCCGCCAGACGGCGCGACCTGCAAAAACATTCTCATTAACCAACTATTAAGTTTATTCCGTGCTTCTAATTCATCCAGAAACGCCATATTATGGGTGGTGGGGGTGCGTCAGTTGAGGGGGAAACGGTTTGGCCGTTTTTGAGTGGGACAATCGTGAGCACGGAAGGGGCGGCCCTATCGAGCTGCTGTCGGCGTTTCGTGGCTTGATCGTTGCCGGTGTGATCGTCGGCCCGGTGATCTTGGGCACCGGATTGGGCTGGGTGTTCACGCTCACGGTCAATCAGGAGACGCAGGCGAACGCTGGGCTGTCCGCCTCCAGGGTCTCGATCACCGAAGATGAGGTGCGGGCCGTCGGACTGTCGCCGCGTGCCGTGGCTGGAATTCTTCGGATCTCAAACTGATCTCGATCGAATATTCTGGCCTGATACGGATCCATGCCACCCTTTGGACATGCTGGCGGAAAGGCCTTGCTGGATCCGACCTTAAAGCGCGAGGGACCGAAGAAACCCGGACGCCACCTCCGCAATCTCGTCCAATGCGGCCGCGTGGTCGCGTCCAGAGGATTTTCGTGGTTTCAGGTCGTGGTCCCCGTCTTCGATCCAATGCACCGTGGTTCGGTCCGACAGCCGGTATGCTGCGATCTCATCCGGCCGACCGAAGGGGTCTCGTGTTCCCTGAAGGATCAACCCAGGCACATCAAGCGCGGCCAGATGCTCGGTTCGGGTTTTCGCCGGTTTCCCTGGAGGATGAAACGGATAGCCGAGACACAATAATCCGCGTACCGGCATCTCCGCAGCGATCAGCGATGCCATTCGCCCGCCCATCGATTTGCCCCCGATCACGACATTTTCTGCACCGCCCAAATGGCCGATCACCTTCCGCCAGCTGTCCAGCAGGATCGGTTGACGGTCGGGCGGCCGTCTGGTGCCTTCGGCCCGCCTGCGGGCCATGTACGGGAACTCGAACCGGGCGACCCGGTGGCCCATCGCGGCGAGCCGCTCCGTCACGCCTGTCATGAACGGGCTGTCCATCGGAGCACCGGCACCATGGGCCAGAACCAATATCGGAGACCCGCCATCAGGGCCATCGAAGAGCAGGGTCTCGGTCATGGGGACTCATTCTCGAAGGGCCGAGGCATCCCAAAATGAAGGCCTCGGCCCGCTTTCGCTCAGATGTTCTTGAAGAAGTCGTTGCCCTTGTCGTCGACCACGATGAAGGCCGGGAACTTCTCCACCTCGATCCGCCAGACCGCTTCCATGCCGAGTTCCGGGAACTCCTGAACCTCGACCTTCTTGATTGAGTTCAGTGCAAGCTTCGCAGCCGCCCCGCCGACCGACCCAAGATAGAAGCCGCCGTGCTTGTGACAGGCTTCGCGCACCACCGGCGACCGGTTTCCCTTGGCAAGCGTGACGAAGCTGCCGCCATTGGCCATGAAGGGCTCCACATAGCTGTCCATTCGACCCGCCGTTGTGGGCCCGAAGGAGCCGCTGGCATAGCCTTCCGGCGTCTTGGCCGGGCCAGCATAGTAGATCGGGTGGTTCTTAGCGTAATCGGGCAATGGTTTGCCGGCGTCCAGCAGCTCTTTGAGCTTGGCGTGCGCGATGTCGCGGGCAACGATCATCGGGCCGGTCAACGATACGCGGGTCTTGATCGGGTACTGAGAGAGCTTCTTGCGGATCTCATCCATCGGCTGGTTCAGGTCGATTTCGATGGCACCAGAGGTCAGCGTGTTCTCATCGATATCCGGAAGATACTTGGCCGGATCAGTCTCCAGCCGTTCCACGAAGACACCGTCGCGGGTGATCTTACCGACCGCCTGACGATCTGCCGAGCAGGACACGCCGATCCCGATCGGACAGCTGGCGCCGTGACGGGGCAGTCGGATGACCCGCACATCATGGCAAAAATACTTGCCGCCGAACTGCGCGCCGATCCCCATCTCCCGGGTCATCTGGAGGATCTTGTGTTCCCATTCCAGATCGCGGAAGGCGTGGCCGCTGTCCGAGCCCTGGGTCGGCAATCCGTCGAGATAGCGGCAGGAGGCAAGCTTGACCGTTTTCATGCAGAACTCGGCCGAAGTCCCACCGATTACTATCGCCAGGTGATAGGGTGGACAGGCGGCGGTCCCGAGGGTTCGGATCTTTTCATCTAGGAATTTCGCCAGAGAATCCGGATTCAGGACCGCTTTCGTCTGCTGGAACAGGAAGGATTTATTGGCGGATCCGCCGCCTTTCTGAACGAACAGGAATTTATATGCATCGCCCTTGTCCGCGTAGAGCTCGATCTGGGCGGGAAGATTGGTGCCGGTGTTCTTCTCGTTGAACATGTCCAGCGGCGCCAATTGGCTGTAGCGCAGATTATGGTTCAGATAGGTGTTGTGAATTCCAAGCGCCAAGGCCTCTTCATCATCGAAGCCTGTGAACACGCTCTGGCCCTTCTTACCCATGACGATGGCGGTGCCGGTATCCTGACACATGGGCAGCACGCCACCAGCCGCGATATTGGCG
>CALAHL010000420.1 GCA_937891725.1 uncultured Rhodospirillaceae bacterium
CGGATTGCGGGCGTGCAACACCTCTGGCCCGATGCCCATTTTCTCAAGCGTTCCCGGCTTGAAATTCTCGACCAGGACCCGCGAGGTGTCCGCCAATTTCAGGAACGTCTCGATCGCGCCGTCGGCCCGCCAGTCCAGCGTCACCGATTTCTTGTTGCGGCAATACACCTTCCAATGGGTCGAGACGCCCTCGGTCTTCCAGTTCCGAAGGTCGTCGCCAACTTTGGGCTTCTCGACCTTGATGACCTCGGCTCCGTGATCGGCAAGCGCGTGCGTCACCGCGTTGCCGGCCACCAGCCGCGAGAGGTCTAAAATACGAACACCGTCGAGAGCCCCCGGAGCATCCGGGGTCCACTCGATCTCAACTCCACTCACGATGCGGTCTCCAGGTGGGATATGACGACGTCGGCGATCAGCCCGCCGACCCTTGCATTGCTTTCGTCGGTCAGCCCCGCGATATGCGGCGTCAGAATAAGATTGGGACAGCCTTCGAAGGTCCGGGCGGCCGCCGATGTCAGAGGTTCGACCTCGAACACGTCCAACGCGGCCCCACCGAGTTTGCCTGCGCGCAGCGCCTTAGCCAAGGCACTCTCATGGACCACGCCTCCGCGCGCGGCGTTGATCAGAATCGCTTTGTCATGCATTTCCGCAAGCGCACGGGCATCAACCAGGTGGCGGGTATCGTCGGTCAACGGGACATGCAGCGAGACCACATCGACCGTTCCGAGAAGATGCGCCAATTCCTCGAACCTTGGTGTCTCCGCCCAAGCCGGGTCTTCCGCCGGAACAAACGGATCGAACGCTCCCACCCGCATTCCTAACGCCCTGGCGCGACGTGCTGTGGCCCGGGCAATCGATCCGAAGCCGACCAGCCCCAAAGTCTTGCCCTGAAGTTCACGACCGATCATCGTGGTGCGCGGCCATGCGCCGGCCAGCATCTCCGGCATCGCTGCCGTCAGCGGCCGCAGCAGTGTTAGGGCGGCCGAGATCACATATTCCGCGACGGAATCATCATTGGCACCGGTTGCG
>CALAHL010000421.1 GCA_937891725.1 uncultured Rhodospirillaceae bacterium
ACGTCGTTCCCCTATCGGGAATCCAATTGGTCGTCGCCAGTTGAACAGACAGGGATCTCGAAACCGGACATGTTGGCCCACGCGCCGTATTGGGATTTGGATTTTGGGAAATTGGGAGAAGGATGATGCTGAACACGCAGATGCAGGACGCCACCGTCACGCCACCGGACTCGGATCGGCTTTCGGATCTCCTCATTTCGCAGGAGCTTGTCACCGTGACCTGGGCCGATGGCGCGGAAAGTGCGTTTCACGGGATCTGGCTGCGCGACAACTGCCCGACCGGCCTGCACCCCTCGACCCGCGAGCGGCAATGGGACTGGTCCGAGGTCGATCCGGAAATCCGTCCGATCAGCGGCCGGATCGATGAGTCGGGCCGGTTGGAGCTGTCCTGGCCGGACGGGCACCTGAGCCGGCATGACGGCGCCTGGCTGCGCCGCCATCGGTATGACGATGCGGGCAAGGCCGAGCGCAAGCCATGGCTGCGCATCTGGGACGCCACGATTGCCGAGGATCTGCCGAATTGCGACGCGGACGACGTGCTGACAAACGACCAGGCCCTGCTCGACATGCTGCTCAAGGTGCGGGACACCGGGTTTGCGCTGCTGCGCGGCATGCCGCACCGGGACAAGGCCTGCGAGGACGTGGCCCATCGGATCTCCTTCACCCGAGAGACCAATTTCGGGATCGGCTTCGATGTGATCTCCAAACCCGATCCGAACAACCAAGCCTATACCCATGACGCGCTGCTGGGGCACACCGATCTGCCGAACCGGGAGATGCCGCCGGGCGTACAGTTCCTGCATTGCCTGGAATTCCAGGCCCAGGGCGGCGAAAGCACCCTGATCGACGGATTTCACTGCGCCGAACAACTGCGCGCGGACGATCCGGAGGCGTTCGAGCTGCTGACCCGCGTGCCGATCGCCCATCGCTTCCATGACGGTGAGTGGGACGTGCGCTGGCGGGCACCGGCGATCGCGCTCGACGACGACGGCGGCTATCACGAGATCCGCTACAATCCCGGCGTCGGCGCCCCGTTCGACGTGCGCCCGGCGGAGATGAAACCGCTCTACCGCGCGCTCGGCCTGTTGGCGGCCCGGATCAAGGACCCGGCCAATGTGCTGGCGTTCAAGCTGCGGCCCGGCGACATGATGGTGTTCAACAACCGTCGCGTCCTGCACGGCCGCCAGGCCTTCGATCCGAACACCGGCCCCCGCCGCCTCCAGGGCTGTTATGTCGACCTGGACGAATGGCACAGCCGGATTAGGGTTCTGACCGGCGAGAACCTGCTGGACTGACCGATCGATGCTGGAGAGCCTGCTCAGCGAGATCCGCGCCTGCCGGATTTGCGAGGCGCACCTGCCGCTCGGCCCGCGTCCGGTGGTGGTGGCGCGGGGCCCGGCCCGGATCCTGATCATCGGACAGGCGCCGGGCACCAAGGTGCACGCGACCGGCATTCCGTGGAACGACCGCTCCGGCGATACCCTGCGGGGCTGGATGGCGGTGGATCGGGAGACCTTCTACGACCCGGACCGGATCGCCATTCTGCCGATGGGGTTCTGCTACCCCGGCGTGATGCCGTCGAAGAACGGGAAAAGCGGCGGCGACGCCCCGCCCCGCCCGGAATGTGCGCCCGCATGGCACGAGCGCGTGCTGGCGCATCTGCCGAACATCGATCTCGTGTTGTTGGCTGGGATGTACGCACAGGCCCGCTATCTTGGCGAGCGGCGCAAGAACACCCTGACCGAGACGGTGGCCTCCTGGCGGGAGTACGGCCCGAAACTGCTGCCCCTGCCCCACCCGTCCTGGCGGTCCGGCAATCTGATCCGCAAGAACCCGTGGTTCGAGACGGAACTGCTGCCGGAATTGCGGAGCCGGGTCGCGGCTCTGACCTAGAGGCTTGAGCCCTTGATCTTGCCGCGTTTGACGCCGCGCACGGCTTCCCGATAGATGATGAACAGTCCGGAGGCGCAGATCAGAGCCGCGCCGAGCAGCACGCTGATTGCGGGGAACGTGCCGAACACCAGCCAGCCGAACAGCAGCGCCCACAGCATGGCGGTGTAGTCGAAGGGCGCGATGATCGAGGGCGGCGACAGCCGAAAAGCCTCGGTCATGAAGATCTGCGCGACCCCGCCCAGAACGCCGATTCCGATCAGGATCGCCAGATCCTCGGCGGGCGGCGTGACCCATTCGCCCGGCACCACGAACAACCCGGCGATACCGCCCGACAGGGTGAAATAGAACACGGTCGCCGCCGACTTGTCGGTCGAGCCGAGCTTGCGCATGGAGATCATCGCCATGCCGTAGCCGAACGCGCTCATCACCGCGAGCAGCACGACCGGGTCGAGGGTGCCCGCCACCGGGCCCGCCGCCAGGACGGCCCCCGAAAAACCGAGACCGACCGCCCCCATCCGTCGCCAGCCCACCTTCTCGCCCAGGAACGGGATCGACAGCAGCGTGCCGAACAGCGGCGCGGTGAACGAGATCGCCACGTAATCGGCGAATTCCATTGCCTGCAGCGCCTGGAAGCCCACGAACATCGAGCCGACACCGGCGATACACCGGACCGCGTGCCACTGCGGGCGCCGAGTCTTCAGGGCCTTCCAGCCGCCCTGCATCGGCAGATACAGCAACAATGGAATCAGCGCCGGCCAGCAGCGGAACAGGATGATCTCGGAGGTCGGATACCGGCCCTCCAGCAGCTTGATCATCAGCCCCATGGTCGCGAACCCGGCGACCGCGATCAGCTGCATGAGGATGCCGCGTCCATGACCGACGACCGCCTCGGCAGTGATCGGCAAGGGCGGAATCGCGTCGGGACCACCGACATTCTGGGTCATATGAAAAACGATCCGCTCAGGGACAGCCCCGCGCGGTCCCAGCGCTCGCAGAATGCACCGGTACGCGGCCAGCCGTTAGCAAAAAATCGTATGCCGAGCCATGCAGCGGGTGCGTGGCTCGGCGCGGCTTTACATGTCCGCTTCGATCTCGTCGATGAAACCGGAGATCACATCCAACCCCTTGTTCCAGAACGCCGGATCGCTGGCATCCAGGCCGAACGGGGCCAGCAGTTCGGTGTGGCGCTTGGTGCCGCCGGCCTTCAGCATCTCGAAATACTTCTCGACGAAGCCCTCTTCCGCGTCCTGGTAGACCGCGTAGAGCGAGTTCACCAGACAATCGCCGAACGCATAGGCGTAGACGTAGAACGGCGAGTGGATGAAATGCGGGATATAGGCCCAGAAGCTTTTGTAGTCGTCGCCGAAGGTGAAGGCGTCGCCCAGGCTTTCCTTCTGGACCTCCATCCAGATCTCGCTCAACCGGTCCGGCGTCAGCTCGCCCTGGCGGCGCTCGTCGTGCACCCGCTCCTCGAAGCTATGGAACGCGATCTGACGGACCACCGTGTTCAGCATGTCCTCGACCTTGCCGGCCAGCATGATCCGCCGCGCCTTCGGGTCGCTCTTGGCCTTCAGCAGCGAGCGGAAGGTCAGCATCTCGCCGAACACGCTGGCGGTCTCGGCCAGGGTCAGCGGGGTGTCGCACATCAGCTGACCGTGCCGGGCGGCCAGGACCTGGTGCACGCCGTGGCCCAGCTCATGCGCCAGCGTCATCACGTCCCGGGTCTTGCCCTGATAGTTGAGCAGCAGATAGGGATGCGCCGACGGGATGGTCGGATGGGCGAAGGCGCCCGATGCCTTGCCGGGCCGGGCCGGTGCGTCGATCCAGGCATTGTCGAAGAATTTGGCGCCGATGTCCTGAAGCTGCGGCGAGAATGCGCCGTAGGCGTCCAGCACGATCGCCTTGGCCTGGCTCCAGGGAATGTCGGAATCATCGTCGCGCGGCAGCGGCGCGTTGCGGTCCCAGGTGTTCAGCTTCTCCATGCCGAACCATTTGGCCTTGAGCCTGTAGTACCGATGGCTCAACTCGCCATACCGGCCACGCACGGCCTCGACCAGCGCCTGAACGACCTCGTCCTCGACCTGGTTGGCGAGGTTGCGGCCGGAGATCGGGCGGGGAAATTTCCGCCACTTGTCCTCGGTCTGCTTGTCCTTGGCGAGGGTGTTGGTGATCAGCGCGAACAGGCCGATGTTCTGCTCCAGCACCTTCGAGAGGCTCTGCGACGCGGCCTTCCGAACGGCCCCGTCCTTATGGCTCAATCTGTCCAGGATCTCGCTGGTGGTCAGTTCGTCTGCCTCATAGGGAAACCGCAGCCGCGCCATGGTCTCGTCGAACAGCCGGGTCCAGGCGGCGCGGCCCGAGACGTATTTCTCGTGCAGCAACTGCTCCAGCTCGTCGGAGAGCTGGTGGTCGCGATAGGCGCGGGTGTCGCGCAGCCAAGGGCTGAAATGCGCCAGTTCCGGAGCCTTCAGCTTGTCCTGCAGCGCGTCCTCGTCGATCCGGTTGATCTCCAGCGCGAAGAACAGCAGCTCGGTCGAGATCTCGTTCACCCGCTCCTGCATCGACTGATAGAACTTGCCGATATCGGGATCCGACATGTTCCCGGAATGCAGCAGACCGGCAAAGGACATCACCCGGCCGAGCACCTCATCCAGCTTCTCGTAGCCGGAGATCGCCCGCGCCAGATCCACACCGGACAGCCCCGCCACCTTGCCCTCATGGGCCGCTCGAAACGCTTTTGCGTCCGCCAGGCATTTCGTCAGGTCCGCATCGAGCTCCGGCGACTGCGCACCCGGGTACAGATCCCCCAAATCCCATTCGGGCAACGGACCAAGATTGGAGGCTTCGGACATGAAAATCTCTTTCGGTTCAGGCTGAGGACCGGTGGCGGCGCCATATCCACCAGATATGGATTTTTCTGCGCACAATCCAATATGGTCGTAC
>CALAHL010000422.1 GCA_937891725.1 uncultured Rhodospirillaceae bacterium
GGCATGAATGCGCGCGTTGAGCTGATCGCGCAAGGCCCGGTAGGCGTCGAGACGTACGTCGCGGCTGCCCTCGATCATGGTGACGTCCAGCATCGGCCAGTACTCGATATCGCAGGCCATGGTGCGGGTGAACTCGATCGCCCGATGCTGGGCCTCGGGAGAGAGCGAGACGATCAGGTCGAAAAACCCATCCTCCAGCATGTCGAAGCTTTTTGGCCGGTGGTGCGAGATATCCACATTCACTTCGCCCATCACCTCGATAACGAACGGGTCGAGTTCGCCGTGCCGCAGACCGCAGGAGTCCACGTAGATGCTGGTGCCCGCGTAGTGCTTCATCAGGCCTTCCGCCATCGGAGAGCGGACCGAATTCATGGTGCAGGCGAACAGGATCGCGCTGGGGCGGGCGATCGGACCCATAGGGTCCAAAGGTCCGGAAATCGGTTTGCCGAGGAAGGGGCTGGAAGACATCTGCCGCTAGCCCCGAATATGCAGAATGCAGAGCAGGGTGAACAGGCGGCGCGCGGTATCGAAATCCATCGCGATCTTGGCGGCCAGACGTTCCTGCAGTTCGTTCGAGCCCTCGTTGTGCAGCCCGCGCCGTGCCATGTCGATGGTCTCGATCTGGCTGGGGGACAGGGTCTTGATGGCGTTGTAGTAGCTCTCGCAGATCTGGAAGTAGTCCTTCACGATCCCGCGAAACGGCGAAAGCGACATCGGAATGGCGCAGCGCGGGTCGTTCTCGGTGCCGCGCACATCGAAGATCAGCCGGGATTCCTCGACCCGCAAATGCAGATGGTAGGGGCCCGAACCGGCATTGGACGGTCGGAACCTGTTGTCCTCCAAGAGATCGTAGACGGCGATCGCACGTTCCTGCTCGACCTCGGGGCTGCGACGGATGACGTTGCGCTCGTCCAGGGCGATATGAACGATGCGGGCATCCTCGCCGTCCAGGTCGAGTTCGTCGGCCATCCCGTCTCCCAGATGTCTGCCGCCCTAACCTATTTCCGGGCGGCTGTTCAGGCGGACCGCGATCGAGCGCGCATGCGCGTCCAACCCTTCTGCCTCCGCCAGTGTAATCGCAGCCGGCCCAATCCTCGCAAGGCTGTCGGCGGAACACCCGACCAGCGTGGTCCGTTTCATGAAATCGAGCACGCCGAGACCGCTTGAGAACCGGGCCGTCCGCATGGTCGGCAGCACATGATTTGGCCCCGCCACATAATCGCCGACCGCTTCCGGCGCGTGCCGGCCGAGGAACATCGCGCCCGCATGCCGGATCTTGCCGGCCATCGCGTCCGGATCGTCGACCGCAAGCTCCAGATGCTCGGGCGCCAGGCGGTCGACCAGGCCGGGTGCGTCGTCCAAACGCTCGACCACGATGACCGCCCCATGGACGCGCCAGCTCTCGGCGGCGATTTCCGTGCGGGGCAGGGTGGTCAGATGATCGTCGACGGCGGCGGTGACCGCATCGGCGAAATTCGCATCATCGGTGATCAGAATCGCCTGGGCGGCGGTGTCGTGCTCTGCCTGGCTCAACAGATCGATGGCGATCCAGGACGGATTGTTCCTGCCGTCGGCCACCACCAGGATCTCGGACGGACCGGCGATGCTGTCGATCCCGACCTTGCCGAACACAAGCCGTTTGGCGGCCGCCACATAGGCGTTGCCGGGTCCGACGATCTTGTCGACCGGACGGATGCTTTCGGTTCCGTGGGCCAGGGCCGCAACCGCCTGGGCGCCGCCGATCCGCCAGATCTCGGTCACACCAGAGAGACGCGCCGCCGCAAGCACCAGATCGTTCACCACACCGTCGGGGGTCGGAACCACCATGACCCGTCGATTCACGCCAGCGACCCGCGCCGGAATGGCGTTCATCAGCACCGAAGACGGATAGGCTGCGGTGCCTCCGGGTACGTAAAGCCCTGCCGCATCAATGGGAGTCCAACGGAGGCCAAGCCGCACGCCCTGGTCGTCGGTGTATTGGATATCGTCCGGAATCTGTCTGGTATGGAACGCCTCGATCCGCGCGGCGGCAAGCTCCAGGGCGGTGCGGGTCTCCGCCGGAACCCGCGCCACGGCGGCGTCGATCTCGGCTTCGGTGATCGCGAGCCCGGTCGCAGTCGGGTCGAACCGATCGAACCGCTCGGTCAGCGCATACAGGGCCGCGTCGCCGCCGGCCACCACCTGATCGATGATCGCGCGCGCGGCATCCGAGACGTCGGATTGGGTCTCCCGGTCTCCGTCCACCAGCGCCTGAAATGCGGTCTCGAAATCCGGGGCGCGCGCGTCCAGCCTAAGCGGCACGGGCGGCCTCCTGGAAGCGACCGATCAGGTCGTTGATCGCCCTGGTTCGGGTCTTCAGCGCGGTCCGGTTGACGGCCAACCGGGCACTGACATCGGCGATCTTGTCGATCTCGACCAGGCCGTTCGCCCTCAGGGTGGAGCCGGTCTGCACCAGATCGACGATCCGGCGGCACAGGCCCAGGTTCGGCGCCAGCTCCAGAGCACCGTTCAGCTTGATGCACTCAGCCTGCACCCCGCGCGCGGCGAAATAGGACCGGGTGACGTTCGGGTATTTGGTGGCGACCCGAAGATGCGACCAGCGCTGCGGATCCTCGGTCTTGGCGATTTCGGCCGGGGCGGCGACCGCCAGATGGCAGTGTCCGACATTCAGGTCCACCGGCGCGTAGATTTCCGGATGATCGAATTCCATCAGGACGTCGGAGCCGGAGACTGCCAAATGGGCCGCTCCAAACGCCAGAAAAGTGGCCGTGTCGAAGCTCCGGACGCGGATGATGTCCAGTTCCGGGTCTCGGGTGGCGAACTGCAGTTGCCGCGCGTCCTCGTCGAAGAACGCGTCTTCGGGCTCGATTCCGGCCCGGGTCAGCAACGGCGTGATCGCCTTCAAAATGCGGCCCTTCGGCAGGGCCAGCACCAGTTTCTCGTTCGCGCTCACCGGTCGTCTCGTGGCTGTGTTTCAGACCTGGGAGGTGCCGTCCGCGTCCGGGGTGGTATCGTGATCCGGTCGGAACGGGGTGACCCAAGGCTCTCCGAGGTCCTCCACGTGGCAGGACAGGCGTGCGACGTCAAGCCGGATGGTTGCTCCATCGGCAAAAACCAGATCGACGGTTTCGGCGGTTTCGCCCTTTTCCCAGCCGATCGACAGCAGGTTCATCATCAGTTTGCGGTCGGTCCGGTCGATCTTGACCGAGCGCACCGATACGACCTCCTCGAACCGCAAAGCGGTGTGCACCCGTTCGTATAGCTGGGTTCCGTCCTCGCTCGTCGGTCCGTCCTCCAGACGTTCCCAGCGAAACCGGCTCAGAATCGCGACGAACCGCTTTGTGCCGGGGTCATAGGACATCTCCGCCGCGGGCAGGATCGCGTCCTGGAGAAAGGCCGCGACAACGGCCAAATCTTCGGAATCCTTGGCCGCGACCCGGAACGGTATGACGTCACCGTTTGGACCTCTGAGGCGTTTGGGGACTTTGGGCGCCACTATGATGCTCCTCACCGGTCATCTGGTTCGTCGTCGAACGTCTCGTCCTCTGAGGCTATTCTTCTGCGGCGGCCCGCTGTCCCTGAAGACGGGCGATATCCGCTCCGCAGGCCGTCAGTTTCTCGACCAGGCCCGCATAGCCACGATCAAGATGATAGACCCGATTCACCGTGGTCTCGCCTTTTGCCGCCAGGGCTGCCAGCACCAGCGAGACGGAGGCGCGCAAATCTGTCGCCATCACCGGCGCCCCGGTCAGGCCCGCAACCCCGCGCACCAGGGCGGAGGAGTGGTGGACGGTGATGTTGGCCCCCATCCGGGCCAGTTCCGGCACGTGCATGAACCGGTTCTCGAAAATCGTCTCGGTTATCATCGATGCCCCGTCCGCCACCGTCAGCATGGCCATGAGCTGGGCCTGCAAATCGGTGGGAAAGCCCGGATAAGGCTCGGTCATGGCGTCGACGCCAACCAGTCTGTCGCAGGGACGGGAGACCCGGATCCCGGTTTCTTCCTGGGTGACCGTCATGCCCGCCCGGCGCAGGACGTCAAATGCGGCGTCCAGCAAACCCGCATCGGCTCCCTCGAGCAGAACCTCGCCGCCGGCGGCGCCCACCGCCATGGCGTAGGTCCCGGTTTCGATCCGGTCGGGCAGGACCCGATGATCGGCGGCGCCAAGGGTCGGTTTGCCCTGGATCCGGATGGTGTCGGATCCCGCGCCCTCGATCTCGGCGCCCATGGAAATCAGCAGGTTGGCGAGATCGACAATCTCAGGTTCCCGTGCCGCGTTGACGAGCTCGGTCTCACCGGAGGCCAGAGACGCGGCGGTCAGAAGATTCTCGGTGGCTCCAACGGAAATCATCGGGAACGTCACCCTGCCGCCGGTCAGCCCGCCCTTGGGGGCCCGCGCATGGACATATCCGGACTCGATCTCGATCTGCGCGCCCAAAGCCTCAAGCCCCTTGAGATGCAGATCGACCGGCCGGTTGCCGATCGCGCAGCCGCCGGGCATCGACACCGTCGCCTCGCCGAACCGGGACAGAAGCGGCCCCAGAACCAGAACCGAGGCCCGCATCTTGCGCACCAGATCATAGGGCGCCAGCGTGCTGACGATGTCGGAGCCATCCAAGCTCCAGGCCCCCGTCTCGCCGTCGACGGCGGTGATCCGCACGCCGTGCTGACGCAGCAGGTTGGTCATGGACTCAATATCGGCCAGCGCGGGAACGTTGCGCAACACCACCGGCTGGTCCGTCAACAGCCCGACCGTCATCAACGGCAGAGCCGCGTTCTTCGCGCCGCTGATCCGAATGGTGCCCTTCAGGGCCTGACCACCCCGAACGCGAATCTGATCCATCAAGGATATCCTCCAAGTATTTCTTAGGTTCTAACGAAGGCGCACCCCAAACCTCAAGCAAGAACGCGCCAAACAGGCCCGCAGCACGAGACTCGCCACAAATCATGGCTTTGGCGTGGCGTCGTTTTCGATCGTGTGGTGGACCGTTGCCGGTGCCCGGGACCGACCACTTCGCCCTTAGGATTGCTCCCGTATCCCAGGATTGGCACGGCTTTGCGCGGTGTCTCAGTCCGGATCGCGGCGCCGCGCCCTGGATTGATCCTTACGGCGCCGCAGATTGGCGCGAAGCGCATCGGCCCGCCGGTTTGCCCGATCGTCACCTTGGGGTTTGACGGCTGTCCGGGCGTCGCTTTTCGGCTGCACCGACTCGAAATCGGCCGATTCGGCCGAATCGGACGGTTCGGATTCGCCGGATTTCACAGGGGTGGCCGAGGGTGACTTTGATGACATGGACACAGTCGATGCCTGCGTGTGTGATGCGAAACGATTTCGAGAGACAATGTCAGAAAGCCGGGCACCGTTAAACTGTGCTCGGTGTTGGGACCTGCGAAATCGTCTGATCGCAGGAATTCCGCATTCGGGCCTTGCACCAACCGGCCTCGTCTGGCATTTATGCGCCGCTTCGCGTCCGGCGGCCTCGGTTTCCGACCAGGATCCATCCAACGTGAACAGGTTCGCTGCCGTAGCTCAGGGGTAGAGCACTCCCTTGGTAAGGGAGAGGCCGAGAGTTCAAATCTCTCCGGCAGCACCATTACTTTCAATGATTTACCAGATATTTCGCCCGGCTTGGGGAGTGACGCGAGCGTTCGAAAGAACTCAGCGCGCCCAGACAAACCCCACGTTGTCAACGTAGCACCCTATCCCCAAAGTCTTGGAAAACCGAGATTTCTGACCGCCCCTTGCGGGCGTAGTCAGCCGGAATATGGCGTGAACAGCCCAGCTCTGCTCGCAAACCGCTCTACCGGTGGAGGTGCGACATGAGCGCTAAACGCGAACGAGACCAAAGCGCACGTAACCTACAGTCCCAATATGAATATAATATAGACTGGCAGAAGAAATTCCGAGATTTTGAGAATGAATTCAGTTTTTAAATAATTAAGATCGGGTGGTTAATTCATTTTGGTCAATTCCATGACATCATAATAAAACTCACTCAATTTTTCGCGATTTGTTTCAAGTCTGGCAGGAAACG
>CALAHL010000423.1 GCA_937891725.1 uncultured Rhodospirillaceae bacterium
GTGCGATGAAGAACGGGGAGACGTCGAAGGCCTGCAGGTGGCGATCCACCGACGCTAACGCCTTCGAGATCCGCCCGGTCCCGCAGGCCGCATCCAGAATCCGGGCGTACCCGTGCTCACGACAGAAGGCGTCGTAAAACTCGGTGTCGCCGGCAATACTGTCGGATTGGAACAACAGATCGTAGAGCTCGGTGAACATTGTCCGACGGGCGAAAAATTCCGCACCGTCGATCTGCCCGTCAGCATCCGGAAGGGCCACCGAACTTCAGCCGCGGAAATGCTTGCTGAGCTTCAGGCCCTGGCGCTGGTAGTTCGAGCCGAGGCCGGCAGCGCCGTAGATCTTGTCGGGTTTCTCGACCAACGGCTCATAGACCAGACGGCCGACGATCTGGCCGTCCTCCAGGAGGAACGGCACCTCGTGGCTGCGCACCTCCAGCACCGCCCGGGTGCCGACCGCGCCGACATCAGGGTGGCCGAAACCGGGATCGAAGAACCCTGCGTAGTGCACCCGGAATTCGCCCACGCGGGTGTCATAGGCGCGCATCTCGGCTGCGTGGTCGAGCGGAACCGTCACGCTTTCCTTTGAGCGCAGGATGTAGAATTCATCCGGGTTGAGGACCAACCCGTCATTCGGCGTGGCGGGCAGGTACAGCGGCTCCCAGAAATCCTCGACGTCGTACCCGGCCACATTATCCACATCGATCAGGCCGGTGTGCTTCTTGGCGCGAAACCCGACCAGGCCCATACCGTTCGAGCCGATCTCCGGCGGGGTCAGGTCGACAGAGAACCCGACGCCTTCCTTGATGTCGGCCAGATCGCTGTCGACCAGCGGCAGACGCGCCTGCAGCTCCCGCATCTGACCGTCGGTCATCTGGGCCGAGCCCTGACGCAGACGCAACTGGTTCAGCCGCGTGCCGGGCTGCACCAACACGGAGAACGTGCGCGGCGAAATCTCGGCATAAAGCGGGCCGGTATATCCCGGCGTCACGCTCTCGAACTCCACCGCCCGATCGGCGATCAGGCGGGTGAAGATGTCGAGACGTCCGGTCGAACTCTTCGGGTTCGCCATGCCGGACAGGGTTTCGGGCAACCGCACCCGTTCCTGCAATGGCACGATATAGACGCAGCCCTTCTCCAGAACCGCACCGCCGCGCAGATCGATCCGATGCATCTGCAGCTTGTCGAGTTTGTCCCGAACCGTCGCCCGGGGGCCGGGCAGGAAAGAGGCGCGGACCCGATAGGCCTCGTCGCCCAGACGCAGGTCGATGCTCGCCGGCTGGATCTGGTTCTCGTCGATCTCCCGATCCGCCGAAACCACACCCGCGCCGATCAGCGCCCGCAGATGCTGGCTTGCCAACACACCCGAGGCCCCGCCCTCTCCGTCGATCTTCACGTCTGTATCCGCCACCCCTGTCATGCCTTCAGCTTATAGCCGGAGCGCAGCAAGCGATAGCTGACCGCGACCAGCGCAAGATTGATCCCCGCCACCAGCAGCGCGCCGATCCAGGGCGCGGTATCGGACCAGCCGATCATGCCGCCCCGGAACCCGTCGATCAGATAGAAGATCGGGTTCATATGGGCCAGATTGTTCCAGTATCCCGGCAGCCGCTCGATCGAATAGAAGGTGCCGGACAGGAAGGTCAGCGGGGTG
>CALAHL010000424.1 GCA_937891725.1 uncultured Rhodospirillaceae bacterium
GTCCGACCACCAAAGGGGGCCTGAAAAGTGACCTGTTCTTGCGGGTGTCCAGCTGCGCCAGCTCGATACCAGTCAGCGGCTTCGCGACCAGAGCCGGGCCGCACTCGCCACCTCCACAGCCTCCACCGGCAGGCGGGTGTTCGAGGCGGCCTGTCTGGGTGGCGGGCTGTCCTCGGGTCGCGGGCGCGGGCTGATCGAGGTCGGCGCCTGGGCCGATCTGCTGGCGCTCGACGGCGCGCACCCGGATCTGGTGGGGGTGCGCGGGGATACCGCGATCGACAGCTTCGTGTTCTCGGGCGGAAACGACATGGTGAGGGAGGTCTGGTCGGCCGGACGCGCGGTTGTCCAGGACGGCAGGCACCCGAAGCACGACCAGATCGTGGCCCGCTATCTCGAGGCGGTCGGGCCGCTTCGGTCGGAGGCGTGAGACCTCAGTACCGCGTCGTCATCCGGTGGCCCGGACGGTGCCACAGCCGGACGGTGGTCACGGCCTGATCGGTCCACCAGGTCGAGCGCTCGACCTGAAACACCGGAGCGTCGATCGGGCAGCCGAGGTGGTCGGCAATGGTCTGGTCCGCGGCGGTGGCCGAAAAGCTGATTTCGGCGTTCGAGAACGGCACTTGGCTCACCAGCCATTCGTTCGGTCCGACCGTCGTGAAATCCGCGTCCCGCGCCTGAGGCAGAAGGGTGAGGTTGATCCAGCGGTCCTCGAGCTGATAGGGCGCGCCATCCGCATAGTGCATGCAGGTCAGGTGCAGAACCTGGGCGGTGTTCGACAATTGGAGACGGGCACGGAGCCAGTCCGGCGGGACGCACGCCTCCGACTGTACAAGCGCATATCGGTACTGCGCGCCGTGCTCCTCGATCTCGCGACGGACAATGGGGATGTCGAACTTGGCCTGCCGAACCGGCGAAAGGCGGACCCGCGAGCCGGCCTTGCGTTTGCGCTCGATGAAGCCGTCCTCGGCCAATTCCCGCATGGCCCGGTTCACCGTCGCACGGGCGCACTCGTAGCGCTCCGCCAAGGCCACCTCGTTCGGCAACAGGCTGCCGGGCGTCCAGATGCCCTGGAGGATCTTGGACAGAATGTCGGCCTTGATGTCTTTGTAGGTCGCTTTCAAAACCCTGCCTGCGCTTATCATGAGCAGACATAATTAAATTAAATCTAGAGTTAAGGCCAGACGCAGATGAAGCGTTGTGCGTCAGGCCTCGGCGCGGGTCAGCACGAAGTCGGTCTCAACCGTCCAGAACGGGTTTTCGACGCCGTATTCGGCCGCTTTCGCCGGATCGTCCCGGTGGATGAACTCTCGGATCAGGCTTTCCTTCACGCCGAACACCGCATCGATTTCAAGGTAAGGGTCGTCGTGCACGAAGATATGGGTGGTCACGGTTTCGAAGCTCGGGGCGCTGACGATGTAGTGCAGGTGGGCGGGACGGGTGTTGCCGCGCCCCAGGGCACGCAGCATCTGGCCGACCGGGCCGTCGTCCGGAATGCCATAGTAGATCGGCTTGATCGAGCGGTAGGAGAATCGGCCATCGGCGCCGGTACGGAAGATGCCGCGCAGATTGTGCTCGGGCTGAATGCCAGGCTGCTGGCTGTCGTAGAAGCCGTCATGGCTGGTCTGCCAGGTATCGACCACCGCACCCTCGATCGGCTTGCCGTCCACATCGACGACCCGGCCCGAGACCACCAATGGTTCACCCTTGCCGTCGTCCGAGATCGTGTCGCCCTGGTCCCGTTCCGGCGCGCCCTCCACATGAAACGGGCCGAGCACGGTGTTTTCCGTGGCACCGGACGGACGGCGGGTGTTGATCGCGTCGACCAGCATCGAGACCCCGAGCACGTCGGAGAGCAGAATGTATTCCTGGCGCTTGCTGTCGCACATCTGTCCGGTCTCGGTCAGGAAGCGGATCGCCGTCATCCATTCCTCGTAGCTCGGCTCGACCTCCTTCACCACCGCGTGGAGATGGGTGATCACGGACCGCATCACCTCGACCAGCCTGGGGTCGTCGGACCCGACCATCCGTTCGATCACGACGTCGGCCGAGTTCTGTTCGGTGAAATAGGTAATGGTGTCTTCGCTCGACATGGGGCGTCCCTCCGGATCGACGATGCGTGTCATCGACTGTTTGACGGTCAGCCTACCACCGCC
>CALAHL010000425.1 GCA_937891725.1 uncultured Rhodospirillaceae bacterium
CCCTGACCGACACCACCAAGACCACCCCCTACGCCGCTCTGCTGCTGCGGCTCACCCTCGGCACAGCCCTTGTCGCCCATGGCCTGCTCAAGGTTCTGGTCTTCACCGTGCCCGGAACCGTCGCGTTCTTCGACTCCATCGGCTATCCGGGCGTCCTGGCCTATCTGGTGATCGCGGCCGAACTGGGCGGCGGGGCGGCGCTGATCGCCGGGATCTATGTCCGGCCGATCGCGCTGGCCCTGGTTCCGATCCTGATCGGCGCCACGCTGCAGCATGCCGGGAATGGCTGGCTGTTCACCAATGAGGGTGGTGGCTATGAGTTCCCGCTGTTCTGGACCGCGACCCTGGTGGTTCAGGCGCTTCTGGGAGCGGGCGCCTATGCCGTCAGGCTGCCGGCCGCACTGGAACTGAAACCCGCCGGTGCCTGACCGCCGCTCTCCCGACGGCCCCGGTTCTCACGCCGGGGTCGTCCCTGTTCGAAACCCGGAGATCTCCATGACCGTCCTCTCGTCTCTGTTCGTCAGCCACGGCGCCCCTACTCTGGTGCTCGACGACGTCCCGGCCCGCGATTTCCTGCGCGGCGTGGCGGAAACGCTCCCTCGGCCGACGGCGATCATCGTGGTTTCGGCCCATTACGAATCGGTTGGCACGGTCAAGGTCCTGACCAGCGCGAAACCCCGCACGATCCACGATTTCGGCGGCTTCGCACCGGAACTTTACCAGATCCGGTATCCCGCCCCCGGTGCTCCGGACCTGGCGGGTCGCGTGATCGATCTGCTGGAAGATGCCGGCCTGTCGGCGGAGGCGGATGAGAGCTGGGGCTTCGATCACGGGACCTGGGTGCCGCTGTCGCTGATCTGGCCGGAGGCGGACATTCCCGTGCTCGCGGTCTCGGTCGATCCCACCGCCGGGCCCAGCCATCACTACCGTCTGGGCCAGGCGCTGGTCCCGCTGGCGAAGGACGGGGTGCTGGTGGTCGGCTCCGGAGCCCTGACCCACAATCTGGGGGAGATCCGGCGGCTCGGACGGCACCTGGATCTGGAGACCCAGGATTGGGTGGCGCGGTTTGCGGCGTGGACGTCGAAGGCAATCGCGGAAAACCGGATCGACGATCTTCTGGCCTATCGCGACCGGGCCCCCGACGCCGTGCGCAACCACCCGACCGACGAGCATCTGATGCCGCTCTACGCCGCTCTCGGCGCCGGTGGGGGACAATCCCCAGGCCGCAGGCTGCATGACAGCACCACCTTCGGGGTGCTGGCGATGGACGCCTATGGGTTCGGAGCGGTCGCGGTCTAGGGGGGCAACCGTCAAACCCCAATAAACCCTCT
>CALAHL010000426.1 GCA_937891725.1 uncultured Rhodospirillaceae bacterium
GGATTTCCATGCTGCTCGACGTTCGCACCTATACCTGCCGCCCCGGCACCATCAACAAGCACCTCGAGGTCTACGAGCAATTCGGCAAGACGGCGCAGGCCAAGCATCTCGGCCAGCCGCTGATGTATGCCAAGTGCGAGACCGGAAATCCGAACGAATACATGCATATCTGGGTCTATGAGAGCGCGGGCGACCGGGAAGCCAAGCGGGCCGCCATGTGGAAGGATCCTGACTGGCTCAAATACACCCAGGAGAGCGCCAAGCTCGGCGCCCTTGAGAAGCAGGAGAACAAGCTGTTCACACCGGTGAGCTTCTATCCGATCAAGCGCTGATCCGTTTTACGCGTAGAGCGGAAGGGGACGTGCCAAGGGCGCGTCCCTTTTCGTTTGGGCTCCGCTCGGAGAGCCGCGCGACCGGGCGTCAGATCTTCAGATCGCGCGCATCTCTGATGCACCGGATCGCCATCGGCTGGGTTCGGCCGCGGACCTCGATCTCGGTGCCGCGCCCGGTCTCAGGTGCCAATCCGGATGCGGTGACCAGGACCTCGCTGATGATCAGTTGAACCTGCTCGTCCTTGGTCAGGCCTTCCAGGCGGCTTGCGGTGTTCACGGTGTCGCCGACGGCGGTCAGTCCGCGCACCTTGCCGTACCCCATCTCTCCCACGATGCAGGGGCCGACATGCAGGCCGATCCCGATCCGCAGCGGCGCATCCAGGTCTCCCGCCAGGCTCTGGTTCAGCTCCACCAGACGCTCCGACATCGCCTTGGCGGCGGCCAGCGCTTGCCGGCTGCCGCTGGCTGGGTCTCCGTCGACGCCGAACAGGGCCATGATCCCGTCCCCGATGAACTTGTCGAGCCGGCCGCCGGCGCCCTCGATCGCGGCCCCCATCTCGGCGAAATACCGGTTCAGAATGAACACCACATCATAGGGCAGGCGCTGTTCGGAGATCGTGGTGAAGCCACGGATATCGGCGAACAGGACCGCGATTTCCAATTCCCGGCCGTGCAGATAGCTCGGGCCGCCACGCGCGGCTCCGCCGTCGGAATGCGGCGGCAGCAGAGGTGTCACCTCCAAGCCGTCGACCACCTGGGTCTGGCAGGCCAGGCGCACATTCGGAGGGGCCCAGATCCGGCGCAGGACTTTAAGCTCCGCCTCGCTCGGAGGGGTCAGGTTTTCAAGCCCGGCGCCGATCCGCACCCGGCAGGTCGAACACCGGCCCCGACCGCCGCAGACGCTGGCATGGGGGATGTCCTGAAGCCGGCTGATCTCCAGGATGGTCTGGCCTTTGGTGGCGCGGACCACCTCGCCGGTGCCGTAGCGCAGGGTCAGGCTGCGGCGGCGGTGGTGATAGCTGCCCCGGATCCCGTGGGCGACAAATGCTCCGAGGACGAGGAGAACGTAGCCGACGCGGGCATCGTCGATCAGCCCGAACATCTCGGCGCTCTCGGAGGCGTCGGGGGTTTTCATTCGCGTCGCCGCCCAGTCGGACCAGCCCGGCTGCTCCGCCCGTTGCCGGATTTCCATGCCGGCGGCGACGAAGCCGGACAGGGCCAGGGTCGGCACGATCACGGCAATCGCGAGGAACAGGCCGTGGGCCCGCCGATACCAGCCCTTGAACTGCAGCCAGAAATGGATGCCGATGCAGCCGTGGGTCCAGGCAACGATCAATGCCACGGACTGCTTGAACGCCAGTACGGGGGCGAGCACCCACATGGTATTCAGGGTGGAGATATAGTCGGAGCCGGCGTCGTACAGCTCGTAGGCGCCCCGGGTCGCGATCACGTGGTCGATAATCAGCAGGGGGATCGTCAGTCCCAGCACCAGTTGGGCTATCTCCGGCGGCCACATGTCGCGGAACCGGTCGCGCAGAAAGATGGCGCGCAGGGCGATCGTCACGTGCACCGTGATCGCACCGTACAGCAGGACGGTTCCCGGCAGCGGCGACCAGATCCAGAGGAACCCGGCGAACAGGAATTGCATTGCTTCGACCGACCACAGGCCGAACGCGTGATTGAGCAGGTGGCTGGTGACATAGGCGAACAGGATCAGTCCGGAGGCCAGCCGGCCGACGGAAATCCATCCGGTCCAGGCGTCTCCGGGCGCGTCATCCGTCCTGTCGGCCGCCATCGGGGACCCCTTTACCGTCTCGACCAAAGCCATTCCGACGCCACAGTTGGCGGTTTCCATGTCCGATACGACCAATCCCCGAGTAGAGACTTGAATTTCTGTGGGAAATCAATAAATCTCCGGCGCTCGGCTGACATTTGTAACGACACAAACAGGGAGTCCGCGACATGACGGATGCCCTTTCCATTCGTGGCCTGGTCAAACGCTTCGGCGTAAAGACCGCCGTCGACGGACTGAGCTTCGACGTAGGCACGGGAGAGGTGCTCGGATTTCTGGGACCGAACGGTGCCGGGAAGTCGACCACCATGAAGATGATCTGCGGATTCCTGGCGCCGACCGCCGGTACCGTGCTCGTCTCCGGCCATGACGTGACCACTGATCCGATCGCCGCGAAATCGCGCATCGGCTATCTGCCCGAGGGCGCGCCCGCCTATCCCGACATGACCGTGACCGGTTTCCTCGATTTCATCGGTGCGATCCGAAAATTCGACGGCGCCGAGCGGCGCAAGCGGGTCGCGGCGGCGATGGCGGCCACCAAGCTGGAAGAGGTTGCCCATCAACCGATCGAGACCCTGTCGAAGGGTTTCAAACGGCGGGTCGGTCTGGCGCAGGCCCTGCTGCACGACCCGGACATTCTGATCCTGGATGAGCCGACCGACGGTCTGGACCCGAACCAGAAATTCGAGGTCCGGCGGCTGATCACCGAAATGGCCCACCGCAAGACCATTGTGATCTCGACCCATATCCTGGAAGAGGTGGATGCGGTCTGCACCCGGGCCATGATCATCGCACGCGGACGGATCCTGGCAGACGGCACGCCGGCGGAGCTCAAGAGGCGTTCGGCGACCGGCAACATGGACGAGGTGTTCCGCGAGATCACGCTCGGCGCCACCCAGCCTTTGGAGGTATCGGGTGCGTAACATCGCGATCATCACCAAACGCGAGCTGGCCGCCTATTTCGCCACGCCGCTGGCCTATATCTTCATCGTGATCTTTCTGGTGCTGGCGGGCGCCCTGACCTTCTTCATGGGCGGGTTGCTGCAGCGCGGGCAGGCCGATCTGCAGCCGTTCTTCACGTTTCATCCGTGGCTCTATCTGTTCCTGGTCCCGGCCCTGTCGATGCGGCTATGGGCGGAGGAACGGCGTTCCGGCACGATCGAGCTGTTTCTGACCCTGCCGGTGCGCATGATTGATGCGGTCCTGGGAAAATTCCTGGCGGCCTGGGCGTTCACCGGGATCGCGCTGGCGCTGACCTTCCCGCTTTGGGTGACGGTGAACGTCTTGGGGGACCCGGACAACGGGGTGATCCTGGCCTCCTATATCGGCTCCCTGCTGATGGCGGGTGCGTTTCTGGCGGTCGGCGCGATGATCTCGGCGACCACCAAGAACCAGGTGATCGCGTTCGTGGTCACCACGGCGGTGCTGTTCGTCTTCACGCTTGCAGGAACCGAGCTGGTGCTGGAAAGCGTGCGTGGCTGGGCACCGGCGATCGTGGTCGATATCGTGGCCAGCTTCGGATTTCTGTCCCATTTTCAGTCGATTTCACGCGGCGTGATTGACCTTCGGGACGCTATTTTCTTCGGCGGTGTGATCGCCGCCGCCCTCTGCGCCAACGCCCTGATCGTCGATCTGAAGAAGGCGGAGTGAGCATGGCAACGCAAGACACTGCACCGACCAAGTCGACGCGGGGCCGCCGCGACGGAGACAATCAGGGCAAGCTGACCGGGATGGCTCTGGCGTTGCTGGCCGTGCTGTTCGTGGCTGGCAATATTCTGGTGTCTTTCGCGCTGCCGGCCGAGCGGATCGATCTGACCGAGGACAAGCTCTACACGGTGTCTCCGGCGACCGAGAAGATTCTGCAGGGCCTGGAAGAGCCGGTCACGCTGAAGTTCTACTTCTCGACCCGGCTGGGCACCCAACTCCCAACTTTCAAAGTTTACGCCGAGCGGGTTCTGGATCTGCTGCGGGAGTACCAGGATCTGTCGGACGGGATGGTCAAGCTGGAGGTCTACGATCCGGAACCGTTCAGCACGCTGGAGGATCGGGCGGTCTCGGCAGGGCTGCAGGCGGTGCCGTTGGAGGGGGTCGAGGGCAACGTGTTCTTCGGCCTGGTCGGCACCAATTTGACCGATGACCAACTGGTGATCCCGTTCATCCAGGCCGAGCGGGAATCCCTGCTGGAATTCGACGTCAGCCAGATGATCCACAGCCTTTCCGACCCGATCGCCCCCAAGGTCGGCCTGATGACCTGGCTGTCGATCAATTCCGATGTCCGGATGGGCCAGGGCGGCCGGCCGGAGAACATTCCGCCGAAAATGGCCGTGAAGGCGCTGCACGACGCGTTTGATCTGGTCGATATCGCGACTGATGCCCAGAAGATCCCGGACGACATCGAGCTTCTGATGATCGTGCATCCGCGGATCGTGTCGGAGCGCACCCTGTTCGCGATCGATCAGTTCGTGCTGGGGGGCGGTAAGGTCGTGGTGTTCGTCGACCCGATGTCGGAACTTCAGAATCTGGAACTGGGCCCGCAATACGCCGGGACCACCGCCAGTGAGCTAGAGAAGCTGTTCTCCACCTGGGGCGTGCGGGTGCCGACCGATACGGTTGTCGGCGACCGATTTGCCGCCCGCCGGATCGGCAGCTCGAGCGGTCAGGGCTTCGTGACCTACGTGCCGTGGCTGTTGCTGCGGGGGCCGAACCTGGACAAGGATTCGCCGCTCACCTCTCATCTGGACAGTCTGGCGGTCGCGACCGCCGGCCGGATCGAGCTTGCCGACGGGGCGGCTGTCACCTTGGAGCCGTTGATCACCTCGTCGCCGGGCTCCACTTTGTTCCCGGTTGAGCAGATTGATGCCGTCCGACCGAAGCCGGAGCCTCTGTTGGCGAACTATCAGGCCGGCTCGGAGCGGTTCGTGATTGCCGGGTTCTTGCGCGGTCAAGTGCCGACCTCTTTCCCCGACGGCCAACCGGCGGCCGAAGCCGGCGATGTCACGGGGCCGGACTCCACCTTCGAGACGGTGCTTACGGAATCACGCGGGCCGATCGAGGTTCTGGTGGTGGCGGATACCGATCTGCTGGACGATCGGTTCTGGACCCAGATCCGGGAGTTCTACGGTCGCCGCGTTTCGGTGCCGACGGCGGGCAACGGAGATTTCGTGGTGAACGCGGTCGACGCCCTGACCGGATCGTCGGATCTTCTGGGGCTGCGGGGCCGTGGTTCGTCCTATCGGCCGTTCGAAGTGATCGAGCAGATCAAGCGGGACGCGGATCGCCGGTTCCAGTCAAAGGAACAGGAACTTCGCAAGACCCTGGAAGAGACCGAGAAGAAGCTGAAGGCGCTGCGCGAACGCAGCGTCGGGGCCGGCGGACAGGCCGGAGCGGTGCCCGCTGCCCTGACCGAGGAAGAGCGCCAGCAGATCTCCGACTACCAGCGCCAGATTCTCAAGCTGCGGGCCGATCTGCGCGAGGTGCAGCGGTCCCTTCGGGAGTCGGTCGAGGACCTGGAAACCAAGGTGCTGTTCGCCAATATCGTCGCCATGCCTTTGCTGGTCGCGTTCGTCGCCATTCTGATCGCCGCCTGGCGCGCCATGCGCCGCCGGCGCCGGGCGATGGTCGCCGACAGTTGAGCCGGAACAGGGCCATGAGGAGCATCCGATGATCAACCGTCGTACCGTTACCGTGCTGGGATCGCTGGCCGTTCTGGCCAGCATTGGCGCCGGGGTGGCCATCTCCCATGAGCTGTTGCAGGCGCGACGCACGGTCTCGTCCGAAGTTGCGTTTCCAGCCCTGGACACCGGCATGGACGGTGTCAACGTCATCCAGCTCAAGCGTGCCGACGGCAGCGAAAACGGCACCGTGACGCTGGCAAAAACCGGGGACGGCTGGATCGTCGAGGAGCGTGACGGCTATCCCGCGCGCGCTGAATGGGTACGCGAGCTGTTGCTTGATCTGAGCCAGTTGGAGCTGATTGAGGAGAAGACCGCCGAGCCCGGAAAGTTCGACCGGCTCGATCTGGTGGATGTGGCGCAGAACCAGTCCAAGTCGACACGTTTGGTGGTCTCGACGACCGAAGGCGAGACCCTGGTCGATGCGCATTTCGGCAAGACCCGGGACAGTCTGTCCGGTGGGGCTCCGATGATCTATCTGCGGCGCACCGACGATCACCAGACCTATCTCGCGAAGGGCGAGCTCAACCTGCGGCAGGGACCGCCCAGTTGGGTCTTCCAGGCGATCATGAACGTGCCGCGCGCGCCGGTCGTCTCGGCCACGGTGCGGACCCGGGACGGGCAGGTCATCCGCTTGGAGAAAGCCGCAGGCAGCAACGATTTCAAGATTGCCGATCTGCCGGAGGGCCGGAAGATCAAGTCGCAATATACGGTCAACAATATCGGTGGGATGCTCGAGAAGCTCGCCTTCGAGGATGTGCGGGATGCGACCGGTCTGGTGCCTGACCCGGGCCTCGGCGAGGGCGTCTTCGAGATCGACGGGGGCGCTCGGATCTCGCTGCGGCTCGCCCAGGTGCCGTCGGCGATCGCGGGCAACGAGCCGGAAATCTGGCTCGGTGTCGACGTCGAGATTTTCCACGATGCGACCGCCGAGACCCGCGCCCTGGCCGAGGACATTGCGGCCACCACGTCCGGCTGGGCCTATAAAGTGTCCGACTACACCCTGTCCCGGTTTGAGACGAGTCTGGACAGCTTGGTTGAGCCCGCGTCTGGCAGCTGAGAGCTGGTCCCCTTCCTGTTGCAAGCAGAGCAAAGGGGAGGCCGAAGCCTCCCCTTTCTGGTTTGGATCCGGCGGGAGGCCTACTCCGCCGCTTCGACCGTCACGTCTTCGGCCCGCGCTGCCCGCTCCCCGTTGATCGCGAGCTGGCCGTCGACCACGGAGACCTTGATCCGATCCCCGTCGTGGATCTTGCCCTCCAGAATCCGGTTCGCCAGCGGGTTCTGAAGCGAGCGTTGGATCACCCGCTTGAGCGGCCGGGCCCCATAGACCGGGTCGTAGCCCGCGTTGGCCAGCCAGGCGAGGCCGTCATCGTCGATCTCGAAGACAATCTGACGGTCGTCAAGCATCTTGCGCAGACGGGCCAGCTGGATATCGACGATCCCCTTCATGTTCTCCCGACCCAACCGGGTGAACAGCAGGACTTCGTCCAACCGGTTCAGGAATTCCGGCCGGAAGGCGCCGCGCACCACCGCCATCACCTTCTCCCGCACCGCATCCACCGGTTCGCCGTCGGGCTGTGCGGCCAGATACTCGGAGCCGAGGTTCGAGGTCAGGATGATCATCACATTGCGGAAATCGACCATCCGCCCCTGGCCGTCGGTCAGCCGTCCGTCATCCAGCACCTGAAGCAGGATGTTGAACACGTCCGGATGAGCCTTTTCGATCTCGTCGAACAGGACCACCTGGTATGGCCTGCGCCGCACCGCTTCGGTCAGGGCACCGCCCTCTTCGTAGCCGACATAACCGGGAGGCGCCCCGATCAGGCGCGAGACCGAGTGCTTTTCCATGTACTCGGACATGTCGATCCGCACCATGGCGTGCTCGTCGTCGAACAGGAACTCGGCCAAGGCCTTGGTCAGTTCGGTCTTGCCGACACCGGTCGGACCCAGGAACAGGAACGAGCCGATCGGTCGGTTCGGATCCTGCAGCCCGGCACGCGCCCGGCGCACCGCGTTGGAGACTGCCGCAATCGCCTCATCCTGGCCGATCACCCGGTTGTGCAGGTTGGTCTCCATCGCCAGCAGCTTGTCGCGCTCGCCTTCCAGCATCTTGTCGACCGGAATGCCGGTCCAGCGGGAGACCACCGATGCGATATCGGTTTCGTTCACCTCTTCCTTGAGCATCCGTTTGGACGATGCGTCCTCGGCCTGTCCGAGGGTCTTCTCCAGCTCGGGGATCACCGCGTAGGTCAGCTCGCCCGCGCGGGTCAGATCTCCGGCGCGCTTGGCCACCTCAAGGTCCTGCCGGGCGGCGTCGAGCTTTTCCTTCAGCTTCTGGCTGCCCAAGAGCACTTCCTTCTCGCCCTGCCAGCGGTCGGTCAGCTCTTTGGATTTGGACTCCAATTCGGCGATATCGGTCTCGAGATTGACCAGACGATCCTTGCTGGCCTTGTCGTCTTCCTTCTTCAGGGCCTCGCGCTCGATCTTCATCTGAATGATGCGCCGGTCCAGCTCATCGATCGGCTCGGGTTTGCTGTC
>CALAHL010000427.1 GCA_937891725.1 uncultured Rhodospirillaceae bacterium
GCCCTTGCCGCCGCCGCCGGCGGTCGCCTTGATCATCACCGGATAGCCGATCTCCTCGGCGATCTTTGCGGCGTGCTCCGGCCCCTCGATCAGCCCGACATAGCCCGGCACCGTGCTGACGCCGGCTTCCTTGGCGATCTTCTTGGAGGTGATCTTGTCGCCCATCGCCTCGATCGCCGGCACGTCCGGGCCGATGAAGACGATCCCAGCGGCCTTCAGCGCCTCGCAGAACGACGCCCGCTCGCTGAGGAACCCGAAACCGGGATGCACGGCCTCGGCGCCGGTCTGCTTGCAGGCCTCGATGATCTTGTCGGCCAGCAGATAGCTCTCGGCCGACGGCGGCGGGCCGATCCGCACCGCCTCGTCCGCCAGCCGCACATGCTTGCCCGAGGCGTCCGCGTCGGAATAGACCGCGACCGTCTTGATCCCCATCCGCTTGGCGGTCCGGATGATCCGACAGGCGATCTCGCCCCGGTTGGCGATCAGGATTTTATTGAACATTTTTCAGCCCTTCACTTTGGCCATCACGAACATCAAGCGCGCGCCTCACAACGGAATGTTGTCGTGTTTCTTCCACGGGTTCGCGAGTTCCTTGTCCCGGAGCATGGCGAGCGCGCGGCACAGGCGGCGGCGAGTGTTGTGGGGCTTGATGATGTCGTCGATATAGCCCCGGCTGGCGGCCACGAACGGGTTGGCGAACTTGGTGCGGTATTCCTCGGTGCGGGCCTCGATCTTCTCGGGATCGCCGGCATCGGCCCGGAAGATGATCTCCACCGCCCCTTTCGGCCCCATTACCGCGATCTCGGAGGTCGGCCAGGCATAGTTCACGTCGCCGCGCAGATGCTTGGAGCTCATCACGTCATAGGCCCCGCCATAGGCCTTGCGGGTGATCAGCGTGACCTTCGGCACGGTCGCCTCGGCATAGGCGAACAGCAGCTTGGCGCCGTGCTTGATGATGCCGTTGAACTCCTGGCTGGTGCCCGGCAGGAAGCCCGGCACGTCGACCAGCGTCACGATCGGGATGTTGAAGCAGTCGCAGAACCGCACGAACCGGGCCGCCTTGCGGGAGCTGGCGATGTCGAGGCAGCCGGCCAGGACCATCGGCTGGTTGGCGACGATGCCCACTGTCGCCCCCTGCATGCGCGCGAAGCCGACGATGATGTTGCCGGCGTAGTTCGGCTGGATCTCGAAGAAATCCCCCTCATCCACGACCTTGTAGATCAGCTCCTTCATGTCGTAGGGCTTGTTCGGATTGTCCGGAATCAGCGTGTCGAGCGACAGCTCCGGCCGGTCCGCCTCATCCGCGGTCGGACGGACCGGCGGCTTTTCCTTGTTGTTGGCGGGCAGGAAGTCGATGAATCGGCGGAGCTGCAGCAGCATCTCCACGTCGTTCTCGAAGGCTTCGTCCGCGACGCCGGACTTGGTGGTGTGGGTCACCGCCCCGCCCAGATCCTCGGCCGTCACCGTTTCATGGGTGACGGTCTTCACCACATCGGGGCCGGTGACGAACATGTAGGAGCTGTCCTTCACCATGAAGATGAAGTCGGTCATGGCCGGCGAATACACCGCACCGCCCGCACACGGCCCCATGATCGCAGAGATCTGCGGCACCACGCCGGAGGCCAGCACATTGCGCTGGAACACCTCGGCATAACCGCCGAGCGAGGCGACGCCTTCCTGGATCCGCGCGCCGCCGGAATCGTTCAACCCGATCACCGGGGCCCCCACCTTCATCGCCTGGTCCATGACCTTGCAGATCTTCTCGGCATGGGCCTCGGACAGGGAACCGCCGAACACCGTGAAATCCTGGCTGTAGACGAAGACCAGACGGCCGTTCACCGTGCCCCAGCCGGTCACGACGCCGTCGCCCGGGACTTTCTGCTCGCCCATCCCGAAATCGACCGAGCGATGCTCGACGAACATGTCCCATTCTTCGAAGGAGCCGGGATCGACCAGAAGATCAATCCGTTCCCGAGCGGTCAGCTTGCCCTTCTTGTGCTGGGCTTCGATCCGCTTGGCGCCGCCTCCAAGCCGTGCGCGGTCGCGCATGTCCTCAAGGCGTTGATTGATATCCTGCATGCGGGCATCCCCCGTTGATCCGATAGACCCGTTTTAACGAGATTCCGACGAGAGCACTACGCCCTTACCAGGGTCAAGAATCTCTCCGCCGCCTCAAGCTCGGCCCGGCGCCGGCGGCGGCGGTCCTCCGCCTCCCGGTCAATGACCCAAAGCTCGGACTGAAAGGTCTCGTCCAATTCACCGATCTCGAAGGCGCGTGCGGAATCCAGACGACCCTGGGTCACGGCAAGACCGATGACGAGCGACCCGCTGATCGTGGTCACCGTGTGCAACGGGGTCAGCTCCCAATCGGAATGCGCCTCCACGTGCGCGTGCAGGCGCGAGACGGCCGCATGCGGTTGATCCACCGGCATCAGCCCCTCGGTGACCACCAACTGTGCGCCCAGCCGCTCTTCGGCCCAGGCCAGCATTTCGCCCCAGTCCTGCGCCTGCCGCTCCACCAGCGTCAGCGGGGTCTCCGCCCGGTAACACAACAGATCGCTGCGGCCGAAGCCGGCAATCTCGGCGATGACATGCGCCCGGTTCGGGGTGACCCGATCGATCGTGGTCGCCGCGAAACTCATCATCGGCATGGCGTTCGCGTCGATCCGGTCGGTCTGGGCATCCCATTCCGCAGCCACCGCATCCGCCAATACGGCGGTTGGAAGCAGCAGCGGAGCCTTGGCGGGGGATTTCACCGCTCGCCCATCCAGCAGGACCGCGTGTCCGCCGTCTTCCTGCGCAACCGACACCGCCTTGTAGAATCGCTTCGCGCCGCCGCTCGTCATCCAAAAAGTCCCAAATTCCGGTTCAAGGAGTGCGCTCGCCGCAATCCCGCAAGGCTATGCTATTCAATAGCCTTCCTGAGTTTATCGAAGAATCCCTCGATCGCGCCCGGTTTCTCGCCGGACGATTCGCCCGACGGAGACTCTTGACCCTCGGCCACGGCAATCGCGGCGGGACAGGGATCTGCGCCGGACCCGCTATCCAGGAAAGGCAGCAGGACAGCCAGCGGGTTTATCATGCCCCCGATCACAGCTGTGCCGACATCCTTGGCGACCGCCAACGGGTCCGGC
>CALAHL010000428.1 GCA_937891725.1 uncultured Rhodospirillaceae bacterium
TCCTCAACTCGGTCATCATCGGATTCGGCTCGACCTTCCTCAGCATCTTTCTCGGCACATTGGCCGCGTATGCCTTCAGCCGGTTCAAGATTCCGTTCACCGACGATCTCATGTTCTTCATCCTGTCGACGCGGATGATGCCGCCGATCGCGGTGGCGATTCCGATCTTCCTGATGTACCGGGAGCTGGGCCTATCGGACACCCATGTCGGTATGATCCTGCTCTATACCGCAGTGAACATCTCACTCGCCGTGTGGTTGCTGAAAGGGTTCATCGACGAGATCCCGCGAGAGTATGAAGAAGCCGCACTGATCGACGGCTACACGCGTTTTCAAGCGTTCTACAAGGTGGTGCTGCCGCAGGCCGCCACGGGAATTGCGTCAACTGCGATCTTCTGCCTGATCTTTGCGTGGAACGAGTACGCGTTCGCGGTTTTGTTGACGTCCGGCACAGCCCAAACCGCTCCGCCGTTCATCCCGACCATCATTGGCATCGGCGGTCTCGACTGGCCGGCGGTCGCGGCGGGGGCGACTGTGTTTCTGCTACCGGTGATGATCTTCACCATCATGCTTCGAGAGCACCTGTTGCGGGGTATAACCTTTGGAGCGGTGCGGAAATGACGAATTTTCTTCAAGGGCTTATCGGGTTCCGGCGTGGAGCGTGGGAACTGCTGGCGACCATTCTGATCGCAATCGGGGTGGTCATGCTGATGCAGCCGTTCTTTCTCGCCGCCTTCACCTATTCTTTCATCGTCACGCTGACCGGCACGGTGATGTTCATCATCGTCAGCCACTTCCCGGATTGATCCATGGCAGAGATCGTCATCAAGAATCTGCGCAAGGAATTCGGTGATTTCACTGCGGTCCAGTCTTCATCATTTACGATTGCGGACGGCGAGTTTTTCATGCTGTTGGGCCCGTCGGGCTGCGGCAAAACCACCACTCTGCGCATGATCGCGGGATTGGAGCTTCCGACATCGGGAGAGATCTGGCTCGACGGGGAAGAGGTCTCCCAGTTGCCCGCGTCCAAGCGAGATATCGCGTTCGTGTTCCAGATGTTCGCGCTCTACCCGCATATGAACGTGCGCAAGAACATCTCCTATCCCTTGGTCAGCCAAGGCATGAGCGCAGCCGCCGTGAAGACCAAAGTGGCGGAGATCGCAGCGATCTTAGGGATCGAGGATATTCTGGACCGACCGGTGAGCGGACTGTCAGGGGGTGACCGTCAACGGGTGGCGCTGGGCCGGGCCATCGTCCGTGACCCGAAAGCGTTCATGATGGATGAGCCGTTGGGCGCCCTTGATGCCGAGTTCAGAGAGCGCATGGCCGAGGAGCTCCGCGCGCTGCATGACCGGATGGGGGCGACGACGGTCTACGTGACCCACGACCAGCTGGAAGCCATGCAAATGGGTGACAAGATCGTGGTCATGAACCACGGCGTCGTTGAGCAGTTCGGCAAGCCTCAAGACATTTACGACAAACCGGCGACACTGTTCGTGGCCGACTTCATCGGCTCACCTCCGATGAATTTCCTTCGATTTGAGGGATCGGTCGCGGTTGGGACGGAGCAGGTTCAGGTGGGCGCTCAAACCATTGGAATTCCGAAGGCCCTGGAAGGTGCAGACGGCCAGCTGGTGCTCGGCGTTAGGCCGGAGCATGTCACTTTTTCGGACGCCGGCGCCTATCGCGGAGGGGTCATCGCCTCCGAATATCTCGGCACGACCCAGATCGTCACGTTGGAAACCGCAAACGGAGAGGTGAAGGCCCGGATCGCATCCGATCTTCCTACCCGGATCGGCGAACAGATGGGGCTGCATTTCAATCCATCCACTTTGACGGTGTTTGACGCAGAGTCAGGCCGGGCGCTGCGGTCCGAACTGAACGACGGGGAGATCTGAGATGGCCGACGTCTCCCTAACCGGTGTCACGAAGCGCTTCGGCAAGGATATCGGTGTTTCCGACGTGAGCCTGGAAATTCCCGACGGCAGCTTCGTTGTATTGCTGGGCCCGACCGGTGCTGGCAAAACGACGACGCTTCGCTTGATCGCCGGGCTTGAGCGGCCGAATTCGGGCGATATCCGAATCGACGGACGATCTGTGTTGAGCGAAACGCCGGCACAGCGCGACGTCGCCATGGTCTTCCAACAATACTCGCTGTATCCCCATCTGAGCGTCCGGGAGAACCTGTCCTTCCCGCTCCGCTCTCCAATCCTGAAGACACCCGAAGCAGAGATCGCGCGCAAGGTCGCGGAGGTCGCAGAGGTTCTGCACATCTCGCACAAGCTGGACAATAAATCGACCGCCCTGTCAGGTGGGGAGATGCAGCGAGTGTCGATCGGGCGGGCTTTGGTGAGGGATCCGGCGATCTACCTCATGGATGAACCGCTGTCCTCTCTCGACGCGAAGCTGCGCGGGGATCTACGGATCGAGCTCAAGCGGATTCACGCCGATTTGGGGTCAACTCTGCTCTATGTGACCCATGATCAGGTCGAAGCCATGACGATGGCGAGCCATGTCGGCGTGCTCGATAGCGGTCGTCTGGTTCAGGTG
>CALAHL010000429.1 GCA_937891725.1 uncultured Rhodospirillaceae bacterium
CTGAAAGAAGAGAACCAGGGCCAGACCTGCGGTTGGTAAACCCAGCCCGGGCGGACATGAAAAAGGGCGCTCCGGCTGGAGCGCCCTTTTTTGATCCCTGGCGGGAAGCGCTATTCGCGTTCCATCCGCTGGGCGAGATAGCGTTCCGCCTGGCTGAGCGACACCGTGTTGCGGGGCATCGAATAGAGGGCGCGGAGAAAATCCTTGTCCCAGTCCGTCATCGCCAGGGCGCGCTTGTCGCCCGCGTCGCTGCGGAACAGGTTCATGATCGTGTTGATGGCCCGGGTGTCCCCGTTCGGGTCTGCCTGCATCAGCGCGACAAGGGCGATGTAGTCACCCAGCGAGTCCAGCGAGACATCCTGCACCCGGTTTGCATCCACGATCACGATCACGCGGCTCAGGTCCTCCCGGATCGCGGAGCGCAGGCGGCTGCCTTCGGAACGAATGGTGGGGGCCCCCGTTACGCCATCGGTCAGGCCCTGGGACGCCTCGCCGCGGATACGCGCGCCGTCAGCGCTCTTGGTTTCAGAAACGTGCCACCAGCGGACCGGGCGATCTTCGGTCTTGAACTGCTCGAAGGCCGCATTGCCGAGCGAACCCGTGCGCGTCTCGTTATTGACGGCGAACAGCGAGGTATACTCGGTCTGCATCGCCGCAATCAGTTTCGTCGGCTCAGTGGTTACGAGGATCGTGACATCCGGCTTGCACCCCGGTTTACCCGTGCGCAGGCCGATCTCGACGGCGCGCTGCGATACGAGGTCTGCCAGGAATTGCGCATGCTCCTCGCGCACACCGGAGACGCCCACACAGATCTTGTCGTCCCATCGCGCGAGTTGCTCGGCGCCAAAAGGCGGCGCAGTCACCTGCTCGACATAGCTCTTGGTCTCGGCCGGCCGGCGCGCCGTGATCACGACTTTCTCGTTGATCATGGCTTCCTCTTTAGGCGCTTCCGGGGTCTGGCTGGCCTGCGCGGAGCCCGTCATCCCCGTGCAGAGCGCAATCAGCACGGAGGCTGATACGGCTTTCAACTTGATTCTATTCAACATGTGGAAAGTCTCCTGCAGGTGCACGGCGGGCGAAAAATCTCCGCTCGCTTCTTATCGATTAATGATAATCGATTTTCGATAAATGGCAATCCCGTATCGATAAATAATAACATTAAGGTTTGCAGATACGACCACATTCTCCGCTTCCGAAAGACCAGGTTATCCTTGACGCACTGGCCCACGCAAGCCACATCTCAGGCACAAACGGAGCTGCTCCCATGACTGACCAAGCCACCCTCGAAGCCATCGACAAGGCCGTAAAGCAAAACGACGTTGTCCTCTTCATGAAGGGCACGCCGACTTTCCCGCAGTGTGGTTTCTCGTCCACCGTGGTGCAAATTCTTGACTATCTGGGCGTCGAATATGTCTCGACCAACGTCCTCGAAAGCGCCGCCGTACGCGACGGGGTCAAGCAGTATACGAACTGGCCCACCATTCCGCAGCTCTACGTGAAGGGCGAATTCATCGGCGGCTGCGACATCGTCAAGGAAATGTTCGAGAACGGCGAGTTGAAGGAGCTGCTCGCCGAAAAGGGTATCGAGCTCACTGCGAACTAGCCGAACAGGAACAATCCCGCCAGGATCAGGATCGGCACGACCGACAGGCCGAACAGGTTTCGCGCGAAGGCGTAAGTGCCGATCCACTTGTCGATCCGTGGGTCGCCGGAAGACCGGGTTGTGGTGACCATCTCGACATTGTCGCCCTTGATGACCGTTTCGTCCCGGAGGATGTATTTCTGGAGCGATCCTTCCAGCACGAGCGCACCAAAATAGAAGACGGCACTGAACGTGGCACTGGCAAATGCGAAGGCCAGAACAACCGTTGCGATTTCCGGGCGCGCGAAGACCTGCATCAGATAGGCCGAACCGGCGAACACGCTTGCTCCGGCGAGAACCGCCGCAACCTGGATCGCCCGCAGGCGGTTGAAGTTGGGTTTTCGTCCGTGTTCCATCACCGCAGTGCTTCCCCCTCCGCGATTTTCGCTATAGCAGAGCGCCGATGACGATCACACCCCTCGCTCCCGCCCCGATCAAACCGGCCAAGACGCCGAAAGTCGGCATTGTTTCGCTCGGTTGCCCGAAGGCACTCGTCGACTCTGAACGCATCATCACGCGCCTGCGCGCCGAGGGCTACCAGATCGCACCCGACTATGCCGGCGCCGACCTCGTGCTCGTCAACACCTGCGGCTTCCTCGACTCCGCCCGCGACGAAAGCCTCGCCGCGATCGGCGAAGCCATCGAGGCGAATGGCAAGGTGATCGTCACCGGCTGCCTCGGCGCCGAGCCCGAAGTGATCCAGCGCGCGCACCCCAAGGTGCTCGCAGTGACCGGTCCGCACCAGTACGAAGCGGTGATGGACGCAGTCCACACTCATCTCACGCCGCCGCACAACCCGCACCTGGACCTCGTGCCCGAAAGCGGCCTGCGCCTCACGCCGCGCCACTACGCCTATCTGAAGATTTCCGAAGGCTGCAACAATCGCTGCTCCTTCTGCATCATCCCC
>CALAHL010000430.1 GCA_937891725.1 uncultured Rhodospirillaceae bacterium
GGTCTTTGGGGATTGCCGAAGATACCTCCGATGCCTCGATCGCGTGCCGGCAGACCGGAGAAATAGTGCTTCCCAAGGAAATGGAAGACGGCGAGCGGGTGTTTCGCGAGCGGACCTCGCTTTTGTTCAAGACCCTTCAGGTTGTTCGGTTCTATGACGAGAAGCGTCGGACGCTGGTCTATCTGACCTATTCGGACCGGGTGATCGAAGGATCGCCGAAGAACGCGATCTCGGCTGTCGTGATCCGTCCCTGGCGTGAGACTGTGGAATAGGTCGCTCGACCTTCGATGTCAGTGAGGTCACGGCGCTGTCGGAAGGTCCAGGAGCTTCATATGGGAACGCCACAATAGGATCGTCTGGACGGCGATCCTCGGGGCGGCCCGCTTAGTGGATCCGTCAGATCAGCCCGAGCTTTCGGGCCGAGGCACTGAGCTCCTCGCGGAATGCCGGGTCGGCGATGGCGAGGATGGCGTGGGCGCGCTCGGTCAGGGACAGGCCCTTTAGATTTGCGATGCCGTGCTCCGTCACGACGTGGTGTACGTCGACGCGTGGATCGGTGATCGTGGTCTCGTTCAGTTGCGGGACTATGCGGCTGATCGTGCCCTTGCGGGCGGTCGAATGAAGAGCGACGAAGCTCTTGCCGTCCGGAGCCAGATAGGCGCCACGGACGAAGTCGAGCTGACCGCCGGTTCCGCTGAATTGCCGTCCGTCCAAGGACTCCGAGTTGATCTGTCCGGTCAGATCCAATTGCAGGGCTGCGTTGACTGAAATCATGCGACGGTTCTTGCGGATCACGGCGGGATTGTTCACCCAACTCGCCGGATAGCCGACGATCGACGGGTTATCGTTCATGAAGTCGTACATGTCCGCATCGCCGAGCGCGAGAGTGAACACATGCTTGTACCGCATGAGCCACTTTGATTCTCCGGTGATCACGCCCCGGCGGATCAGATCGATCAGGGAGGGCGACAGGAGTTCAGAGTGCAGGCCCAACCGACGATGGTTCATCAATTCGCAGGTCACTGCGGAGGGAACGGCGCCAACGCCCATCTGAAGGGTTGCCTCGTCGGGAATATGCTCGGCTATGCGTTTGCCGATCGCGATGTCTGCTTCGGTCGGGGTGGGGGATACCAGTTCCATCAGAGGCGCTTCGTGCTCGATCGCCATGTCGATCTGGCTGACATGCAGCATGTTTTCCCCGAAGGTCCGGGGCATATTTGGGTTGATCTCGACGATCACCCGCTTGGCCTTTCGAACGACGTCACCGGCGTAATCCGCATTTGTCCCCAGGCTGAAATGCCCGGACCTGTCCATTGGCGAGACCGTGGTGACAAAGCATTCGGGTTCGACCCGCTCGGTCAGCAACCTGCCGACCTGATGAAACATGCTGGGGATGAAATGGATCCAAACTTTGCCCAGCGCCCGCCCTGCATCGGCATGGGCGCGGTCGTGTACGCTCATGAACAGGCAATTCAGGCTAAAGACATCCATGAGGTCCGGCTGCAGAATGGTCTCGGCGGCGGCCCGGCTGGCATGCATATAGTAGATTTTGAGCCGGTCGAGCCTGTCCCGGGTACGTGCTCGATCCGCCAGGGCCGCCATGAAGGCTGGCGGCATGGCGACACCCATGCCAAGGATCAGATTGCTCTGGTTCTCGATGCTGGCGGCAGCTTCATGCGCTGATACCGTCTTCGCTTCAAGAATACTTTTCACCCGGTTCACCCGACCACGTTGAAGCCATTATCGACATGAATGATTTCGCCGGTCATGCCGTCGGCGCCCTTTGAGGCAAGGAAGGCCGCGACGGTGCCGACCTGTTCGGTCGTCACCAGCGCGTGTCTGGGCGCGCGGGCAGCGGCGCGTTCCATGAGTTCGTCGAACCGGTCGATGCCGGAGGCGGCGCGGGTCTTCATCGGGCCGGGGGAGAGCGCGTAGACCCGGATGTTCCTGGGACCCAGTTCCACCGCCATATACCGCACGCTGGCCTCGAGCGCGGCTTTGACCGGCCCCATAAGGTTGTAGCCGTCGACCACCTTCTCCGCGCCGTAGTAGCTCATCGTCATCACGGCGCCACCCTCCGCCATCAGCGGCTCGGCCGCGCGGACCATGCGGATGAAGGAATGACAGGACACGTTCATCGCCATGTCGAATCCCTCCTTCGAGCAGTCCGTGACGCGACCGTGCAGGTCCTCCCGGGGGGCGAAGGCGATCGAATGGAGCAGAAAGTCCAACCGTCCCCATTTTTGCCGGATTGCCTCAAAGAGCGCCGCTTCCTGATCCGGTTCTCGTACATCGCAGGGCAGGTACAACTCGGCTTGCAAGGCGTCGCGCAAGGGCTCGGTGTAGGTGCGGGTCTTTTCGTTCAAATAGGTCACGGCGAGGGCCGCGCCTTCTTTGCGAAAGGCCTCCGCGCAGCCGTAGGCAATCGATTGTGCGTTTGCGATGCCGACTACCAAGCCCTTCATTCCGTTCAGAATTCCAGCCAAAACAGGCTCCCTTGGTGATCGAGTTCGGTTGGCTGTACATTGAAACGGCGCTGTGTGACAGCTGCAATACCGCACCGCACAAAAATACAGGCCCCGGAAATCTCTCCTATCGGGATGATCCGGTCGATCGGCGGTTGGTTGAAACGGAGGCTTGGACTTATTGCGCAGTCGGAGAAAACAGCAATTTCACATAGGACCGCATCAATAGGATCTGCTGGGCGGTGATCTTGGGGTCTCCCATGGCACGGGACATGAGGAGGCCGCCTTCGACGACCGCACTCACCATGTCCGCCAGATGGGCGAGGGCCACGTCATCCCGGATCGGATAGAAAGCGGCGATTTCCTCGAACATGGCCTGGAAACGCGCTCGCCAGCCCTGGACGGCACGCCGATTGGCCTCATGAACCTTCCTGTCGAAAAGCCGGTCCTGGTAGACAGCAGTCGCCACGATGCATCCAGGATGGCCGCCGGGCATGTCCTCAATCAACTCGGCGAGCAGCTTCAGGCCGATGAGTGCGGCTTGCAGGGGGTCGTCGCTCAGCTCTTTTCCGCGCCCCAGAACGTCGTCGAACAAGGCGTCTTCCACGATGATGTGCCGCTCGATCAGCGCGTGGGCGAGCGCATTCTTGTCCCGAAAATGATAGAAGAACCCGCTCTTGGTGATCTCGGCATTGGCGACGATCTCCTCGATAGAGGTCGCGTCGAACCCCTTCGCCAAGACAGCGTCTTGCGCGACGTCCATGATCTTCTTTCGGGTATCGGTGCCTCGTGCCACCCCAAGATCCTCCAAAACCCTGCCGTGGGTACTGTACCCGTGGTACGGAAACGCTCGGCGCATCGCGGTTTGACTTAAGTCTGCGGGACTTTATGGCATTGAATTCAAATACGAAACAAGAACTGATCGCACCGTACCGCAAGTCGGCTAGTCCGGAGATCCTCTCATATCTAAACCCGCCACTCCAATCTTTTACCTGATGGAGATGAGGCATGTCTGAAATTCAAAATCTGAT
>CALAHL010000431.1 GCA_937891725.1 uncultured Rhodospirillaceae bacterium
CATGATTTGTCCGGGAAAACGTGGTCTGGCGAACAAACCTTGAGGTGCCCCCTAGCTCGTAACGCTGACCGACACGGTGCTGGAACAGACGAACCGACACGTCGGCGACCTCTTTGGCCGTGCCCGGGTGCGCGTCGAGAACCGGGCCCTGAACGAGCTCCAACGGTATCGGGTCGGCATGGATGCGGTTTGCGCCGCGCTGGCGGATCCGGATCTGCCGCCAGAGGCGTTCCGGTCCGAGGTCGCGGCCGCCGCTTCCCCGTTTGTGGAGGCGCCAAGTCGGCTCCCCAAGGCTCAGCTGATCCGCACGGAGATGGCAGGGGAGCCGGGACGGCTTCGCGGCCTTATGAGACGGGTGACCGATCTCAATCTGTCGATCGAAGACGAGCATCCGCTCAGGATCGCCCTGAGCACCTTGAAGGCGGCTTACGACACGGGCGATCCCCGGGTTTCGGGCGTCGCGGTACAGGCGCTTCCCCGGGCTGCGCGTCGAGCGGTCGAACGGGCGACCTCCCCTTCGGCTCGGCTGTCCGCCTTCGAGGTCGCGACTGCCTTACTGCTCAAGCGATCCCTGCGCAACGGTCAGGCGAGCGCGCCACACAGCCTGAAGTATCGTGCGGTCGCGGATCAGCTGATGCCGCGGTCGGTCTGGGCAAGGCAGCGTGGCCGCGTCCTGCGCGCCAACGGTTGGCCGTCGTCGCTCGACGCCTATCTCCGTCGCTTCGAACGGCCACTGGGCTTGCGGCTCGAGATGCTGGATGAGGCGATTGAGGCCGGCGAGATCAGCATCGATCAGGACCGCTTCAAGGTCCCGCGCTATCGCCCTGAGCCGGTCGATCCGGATGTCGACCGGACCCGCGACGCAATCTTCGCCGCCGTCGGCGAGGTGCAGTTGCCGGACATTCTGGTGGCGGCGGACACCCGGGTGCGGTTCTCCTGGCTGGCGCTGGGCCGCCAGCCTGCGAATGAACGTGAACTGCTGTCCCTCTACGCCGGCCTTCTCGCCCTGGGTACGGAGAAGACTGCGGCGGCGATGGCCAGGATGGTTGACGGCATCAGCACCGACCAGATCGAGCTCGCCATGCGTCAGATCGAGGAAGCCGGTCAACTGCGCGCCGCGAACGATGCCGTGGTCACCGATCTGCTCGCTCAACCGATCGCCAGACATTGGGGCTCCGGCGTGCTCGCCAGTGCCGACATGATGAGCCTGGACGCGACCCGGCACCTGTGGACCGCCCGCATCGAGCCGCGGCGGCGAACGCCGGCGGTGGGAACCTACACCCACGTCCTGGACCAGTGGGCGATCATCTACGATCAACCGATCGTGCTTAACCGACGCCAGGCCGGTGCCGCCAT
>CALAHL010000432.1 GCA_937891725.1 uncultured Rhodospirillaceae bacterium
CGCGCCTGGTAGAACTCGGTGGTGGCACAGCCGGCAAGGAGGAGCAGAGCTCCCAGGCCGAGGACCCTTGTCGCCGATTTTCCGGCCCGCGTCCCAAACGCTTTCCTGAGGGACCTATTGAAAAACCCCATCGTGCGCCTTCGTCCATCATGATGTAAAAGCGATACAGAACAAATCACGAACAGTTCTTGAGATCAATCCAAAATTGAAATCTATCTCATTGTCCGGTCTCAGCAAGGTGGGTGACCGTGGGCGTATGACACGGCACCCAGCCGGAAACGCGCCGCGCATCAAGTTCTGGACAAATGTTCATTAGGGGGCTCTAAAGCCTCGGTCTAATACCGGAATTCCGTGTTTGGGAGCGCCCTATGCCGTTGGATATGCATCATGGTTTGATGCTGATTGGTTTCTTGCTTGCGGCCTATTCGGTGGTGGCGAATGACGCGATTCAGACCCTCGGGACCTTCCTGAGCTCAAACAGTCATCGGCCGTGGTGGGTGCTTTGGCTGTTTGCCTGCGCCATTCTGGTGGCCGTCTTCCTCTATGGCTGGATCGCCTATGACGGTGATATCTCCTATGGCCGGCTTGAGAAATTCCCGATGCCGGGGCTGTTCACCTGGGCCTTGATCATGCCGCCCCTGGTGGTGCTGTTCCTGACCCGGTTCGGCATTCCGGTCAGCACGACCTTTCTGATTCTGACGTCCTTCGCAGCCGCCGCATTGCCCAGCATGCTGACCAAATCCCTGATCGGATATGGCGTGGCGTTCGCCGTGGGGATCGTTGTCTACGTTCTGATAGGCCGGATTTTCTACGCCAAGTTCCTCGCCACCGCGGGGATATTGGGTGGCGCTGCAATGGATCTCGACCGGCTTCCTGTGGAGCCAATGGCTGGTCCAGGACTTGGCGAACATCTTCGCCTATCTGCCGCGCCAGTTGGACGCCTCCATGCTGATCTTCGCGCTGGTGGTGATGTTGGGCCTGCACGCAATCCTGTTTTACCAGCGCGGCGGGGCGATCCAGGGGATCGTGACCTCGAAGACCAACACCCAAGATATCCGCTCGGCAACCCTGATCGACTTCGCCTATGCGCTGATCCTGATCTTCTTCAAGGAGCTTTCGAACGTCCCGATGAGCACGACCTGGGTGTTCCTGGGCCTGCTCGCCGGTCGGGAGTTCGCGCTGGTGATCTCGCTCCACGTCTCCAGCATGAAGACCGCAGGCCGCACGGCGTTCTCGGACGTCACCAAGGCCGTCGCCGGACTGGTGATCAGCGTCGCGATCGCGTTCTCCATGCCGTATCTGTCCGCCTATACCGGCGGATACGAGCACGAATCCAACGTCCCGACCGTGGTTTCTCCGGATTGATCAGGCGGCGGCGAGTTCCTGCCAATCCTCGGCGAGGGTCAGTTTTGGTTCCGTGACGGCTTGCAGCGCGTCGATGGTCAGGCCCGGCACCATCTCCCGGACCAGCAAACCGTCCTCGGTCAGGTCGATCAGCGCCAGATCGGTGAAGATCCGTTTGACCACGCCTTTCGCGGTCAGCGGGTATCTGCAGGCGTTGACGATCTTGGGCTCGCCCTTCTTTGTCGTGTGATCGGTCAGCACCCAGATTGCCTTGGCCCCGACCGCCAGGTCCATCGCCCCGCCCACACCCGGTGGAAAGCGTCGGTCGCCGGTGGTCCAGTTCGCCAGATCGCCGTTGCCGGCGACCTCGAACGCTCCCAGCAGCGCCAGGTCCAAATGCCCCCCCCGGATCATCGCGAAGGCGTCCGAATGCACGCAGTAGGATCCGCCCGGCAGCAGGGTGACATAGTCCTTGGACGCGTTGATCAGGTCTCGATCCCGCTCGGCCTCGGGTGGGGTCGGTCCGACGCCCAGAATCCCGTTCTCACTGTGCAGCACCACATCCTTGCCGGCGGGCATCACGTTGGCCGCCAGGGTCGGGATGCCGATGCCGAGATTTACGAAGCTGCCGTCCGGGATCAGCTCGGCCGCGCGCCGGGCGATCTGCGGGCGGGTCAGCTTGGTGACGCCGAGTTCCAGTTCCGCGACGCTCATATGTCCCACTCCCGGTTATTGTCGATATGCACCACCCGGTCGACGAAGATGCCGGGGGTGACGACGGCCTCTGGGTCCATCTCGCCCAGGGCCACGATCCGCTTGACCTGAACGACCGTCAAATCCGCAGCCATCGCCATCACCGGACCGAAGTTCCGGGCTGCCTTGCGGTAAACCAGGTTGCCCCAGCGATCCGCCTCCTGCGCCTGGACCAGGGCGATATCGGCCCGCAGCGGCGCTTCCAGCACGTATTCCCGCCCGTCGATCATCCGGGTTTCCTTGCCTGCCGCGAGTTCGGTTCCGGCCCCGGTCGGCGTGAAGAAGCCGCCGATTCCGGCGCCCGCCGCCCGCATCCGTTCGGACAAGGTTCCCTGCGGAACCAGCTCCAGCTCGATCTCGCCCGCCGCATACCGCGCGTCGAACAGATCGGAGCCCTTGGAGCGCGGATAGCTGCAGATGATGCGGGTCACGCGGCCGCTGCCGATAAGGGCGGCCAAGCCCTCGGTCCCGGTGCCCGCATTGTTGGAGATCACCGTCAGATTCTTGGCGCCGCTGTCGAGCACGCCGTGAATCAGGTCATTGGGTACGCCTGCAAAGCCGAAGCCGGAAATCATGATGGTCATGCCGTCCTTCACCCCCTGCACGGCCTCGGCGACGGACGGGGTGATCTTATCGATGGGCATCGGGGCCTCGGAGTGGGTCTATGAGCACGGCGCCACTTTACGCGATGGCGCCGGGGCGTCCAGCTTCGGATGGCTGAATAACGGTCCGGATCCAGTCCCGGAAGAGATCGAATGTCGGATCCCCCAGGCTTTGCGGTCGGTGAAGCAGGTACCAGTGCATGCCTTTCGGCACCGAAAGATCGAACGGAGCCATCAGACGGCCCGCGGCCAGATCATCGTCGATGTAAGGCCGAATTCCCATGGCGATCCCAAGCCCGTCGGTGGCCGCCTGGAGGGCCTGGCCATAGGTGTCGAAGACCGGTCCGCTGGCGCCGGGGTCCGGGGTACCTGCAGCCGAAAACCAGAGCGGCCAATCGGTGTCGGCATGTCCGACCCGCAGCAGATGTCCGGGCTGAAGATCTGTTGGGTGCGAAAGCCCCGTGGCACGGACAGGGGCGCAGACCGGTGTCATATCGGCTGAGAACAACCGCTCAGCCTGCAAATCAGGCCAGTTCCCGTCTCCGAGTTGGATGCCGCAGCTCCAGTCGTCCCGATACAGGGTGCGCATCCCGCCGGCGGTGATCCGGACCTCGATTTCGGGCGCCAGTCTCTGGAAATCCGCCAGCCGCGGAATCAGCCACCGCACGGCAAAGGTCGGCCCGACACCGACCGTCAGAACCTTGCGCGCCACATCCCGGCGGATCGATCGGGTCAGCTGTTCCATCTCGTCGAACAAATGGCCGAGTCCGCTTGCATAGGCCTGGCCGGACTCCGTCGCGATCAATCGGTTTGCACGGCGCTGAAACAGCATCACTCCGAGACGGTCCTCAAGCAGTTTCACCATCCGGCTGATTGCCGCCGGAGAGACCCCGAGTTCCTGCCCCGCGCCTGCGAAACTTCCGGCCCGCGCCGTCGCCTCGAAGGCGCGTATCCCGTTGAGATAGGGCAGGTCTCGCATCATAGCCTCAAGAAATCTGATGGTCAGCACAACGTAACTCTGTTTGCGGTGAGCTGAAAGAGTGTGCAAAAGAGCGGGCGAGAGAGAGGAATACGATGTCCACCACGCTGATTGCACTTGTTGGTTTCGTCATGGTGTCGACGTCGTTCCTGTCGGGGATCTTCGGCATGGCCGGGGGCATGATCCTGGTCGGAGTCCTGGTGATGGTCCTCCCAGTGCAGGATGCCCTCGCCCTGCATGGCGTAACCCAACTTTCTTCGAATCTGTGGCGCGCGAGTTTGTGGTGGCGCCATATCCGCTGGCGGACCGCTGGGGGATATTTGGGCGGCTGCGTGGTCGTACTCGCGGTCTGGGCGGTCTGGCAGGTGGTGCCGAGCAAAGCGGTCGCCCTGCTGATGCTGGGAGCCTTGCCGTTTGCCGGACGCCTGCTGCCCGACCGGCTTCGTGGCAACCCGGAGCGGGTGCGGGGCGGTTTCGCCTATGGACTCTTATGCATGTCGATGATGTTGCTGACCGGTGTCGCGGGCCCAATCCTCGATCAGTTCTTCCTAAACGGTAAACTGGACCGGCGGGAGATCATCGCCACCAAGGGCGTCTGCCAAGTGGCCGGGCACGGCCTGAAGACGCTTTATTTCACCAGCCTCATCGCCGAGAGCGCCGTGTTCGACCCGGTGCTGGTCGGGGTGGCCGTCGCGGCCTCGCTCTTGGGCACCGTGCTGGCGAAACCGGTGCTGCAGGCGATGTCGGACACCAATTATCGTCGTTGGTCCGGGTGGATCATCACGGTCGTCTCGGTGATCTATCTGGTGCAGGGCAGTTGGCTGCTGGCCCAGGATTTCATGCTCTGACGGAGATGGAGGAAGCTATGACCGATGACGAGCTGCGGACGATCGAACCTCTGGTGCTCGATCTCCTGAAATGGCTGGAGCCGGAGCCGAAACCTTATGCCGAGGTGATGGACATTTGGCGCACGTCCTGTCCGCGTCTGCCGGTCTGGGAAACGGCTGTGGATCGAGATCTGGTGGAGCGCACACGGTGTGCCGAGACGTCCTTGGTCGGACTTACCAAGCGCGGCCGATTCCTGCTCCAGGATGCCGGACGGATCGCCTAATTGGTCGGAACCGTCAGCTGCTTGCCGCCGGCCGCGACGCTGGTCAGGTGCGCCATCAGCGTGCCGTAGTCGGTTTCGATGGTCATGGCGACCGGGATCGGCTCTGCGCCTTCGAAGGGAGCAGCAACGTAGACAGTTCGGTCCCGCGCGGTGCGGCTGTATTTGTTCTTCTCCCGTCGCGCGCCACCCTGCATCTCCCATTCCACATGACAGGCCAAAGCCGGGCCGCTGAAGACTGAATAGCTGGTCGGCTTCAGAACCTTCTCGCCCCTGTCGGAGATTTTGAGATCGTAACGCCGTTTGCCGTCGAATACCGCATAGGTTCCCGAGCATCCGCGGCCTTCACTGACCGATCGGCCCAAGTCGGCGAACACCGTCAAAGGATCGATGGTGCCAACCTCCGCATTCTCCGGCAGCGGGGTGATTTCCTCCGGATCGGGTGTGGGTTCCACGACGAAATCCACAACCTCGCCGGTCTCGTCATAGCGGATCGACATCCGCCGTTCCTCCGAACTTCCCTGACCTCGGCTCTCATGAAGGGTCGGAAGCACGTGTGGGCCGTTGAACCGACCTATTGTCCTGGTTTCTCCTGCCCATTCGAAGAAGAATTCCAGAATGCCCTGGGTTCGGCCGGTTGCCGAAACCGTGTAATCGGTATCGCCGCGCGCGTAGTTTGCGGTGCTGCTCATCACGTGGAAGCCGCCGAAATAAACGTCATAGCTTGCCGTAACAGGCTGTACCTTCGCGGTGTCCTGCGACTGAGAAACGACGGCCGAGGTCTGGGCCGCTGCGGTCTGCTCGGCGCGGGCCAAGGAAACCGACCCGGCGACGAGCGCTCCCGATATCAATCCGGCCAGTCCGACACCGGCGGCGAGCTTGATCTTCTTTGCTGACGTGCGGATCAAGATTTGGACTCCAGCTTTGGGATCGACGTAGCCCCCGAACACCTAAATGGAATTCGACATGCGAAAGTCGAGGCCCTCGGCCAGCACACCTCCGCGACTGGTTGCGGGCGGTTCTCGCGCGGATCGGGTGCGTCCTGGCCCTCGGCATGCCAGAATTCTCTGGAGCTATCCGACCCGTGACAAAGAAAGAGGGTTTCGATGCTGCCCAATTTGTTCCTGGCTGGTTTCCCAAAATGCGGAAGCACGAGCCTGTACAATACGCTTTCACAGCACCCGGACGTTTTTCCGTCGGCCTTTGAGGAATCTCCGGTCTTCTCCCATGACCTCGAGAGTAGGACTCATCTGCATCTGCTGGAGATGGATCAGTATCCGAGCTATGCAGGTGAGAAGTACATTCTGAATGGTCACCCGGTGACGATTCTTTCGGCGCCCGCGCTCGCCTCAATCAAGAAACATGTCGATAACCCAAAATTCGTGGTCAGCCTGCGGGACCCGATTCGTCGGGCGATCTCAAACTACAATTACATGCGGTATCGGTTCTTCGAGAACCGTTCGATCGATGACGTGCTTGAGGCCGAGTTTGGCGAAGCGACCGCTTGGCTGACGGATTATTCGGGTGGTCCATTGATCGATTTCCACTACCACGCCAGCAACTATGGTCCCTATCTGGAGAACCTCGCGGCGATGTTTGGCTGGGACAGCATTAAAATTCTTCAATTCGAAACCTTCTTCGATCCGGAGCGGAGAGACGAGCAGATCACCGATCTGATGCGGTTCCTCGATATTGTCCCCTTCGACACTGGGGCCGTGCACTCCAATCCCACACGCCCTACGGAAGTGGTCCTTGCCGGCCCGAACCGCATCCGTACGGGGGGTAAGACGATTTCATTCGAGCGTGCTGTGTTCTGCCGGGACGCGGCAACAAACAAGGTCGAACGCGCTCTGCTCGGCCCATCCGATCATACCTGGAACTGGTTCAAGGCATACACGGCCGCAACGGCGGCAGATGTCGCCACGGTCACGGCCGCACATTCCGAGAAATTTCGCCCTATCTTCGAGTATGTCGCCGACCATGTGTCGCCAGGCTTTGTTGATGCGTGGCGAGGGATGGCTGCCGAGGACGTTTAGTCATTCGGGTAAGAAAAAGGCCGGATCACGGGGATCCGGCCATCAAGTCACAACTCAGGCTGTCGCTATTAAGGTCTGCGCGGCCGCCCGGGGTGGGGGAGGGCGGCCGGCAGCCTGTCGGGTCTCGATCGAGACCCGGTCATCGGACAAGTAGGGAGCTTGCCGACGAACTGGTGGGCGCGATCAGGCAGCCCAGAACGGCTTGCCGGTTTCACGAGCCCGTGCGACCCGGTCAACGCCGATGTCATTCAGCATACGGTCGTCAAGCTCCGACAGCGCGAGCCGCTGCTCGAACCGCTCAAGGGAGATCAGGACCGTATGACGGACCCGCTCCAGGATCGAGGCGGGCTGGTAGGACGGGGCGACTGCGGACCGGCCGAAAGCGCTCTTCGAGATCATGGTGTTCATGCGAGCCTCCTATTAACAAAACTGCAACCCTAAATCTTCAGCTCAGGGGTAGGCGGCTTCTCCGCCTCCGGAGAAAGTCCGCTCAAACCCCCTCCGTTGCTGTTAGAAATAGATCGACAACCGGGGTCTCTCAAACGATACTTTCTCATCCAGGTGATTAGAAAAAATAATGTATATGTCACGGTGACAATCTTGCATGGGGTGGCCCGACCCCCTGACTGCCTGAGCTGAGGAGGCCTCATGCGGCGTCTGCCCCCCCTAAATGCCCTGCGCGCGTTCGAAGCCGCGGCCCGCCACCTCAGCTTCACGAAGGCGGCGGAGGAACTGCACGTCACCCAAGCCGCCGTCAGCCATCAGATCAAGGCGCTCGAGGAGTATCTCGGGATGTCGCTGTTCAAGAGGCAGAACCGGAACCTGCTGCTGACCGATGCCGGACAGGCCTATTTTCCGCCGCTGCGGGAGGCCCTGGACCGGATCAACGATGCCACCTCCAAGCTGAAGGAACGCGATAAGGCCGGCGTTCTGCGGGTATCCACATTCACCAGTTTCGCCGCAAAGTGGTTGGTGCCGCGGCTCGGCCGGTTCGGCGCGCAGCATCCGGATATCGAGGTGCGGCTGTCGATCAACGATACGCTCATCGATTTCGGCAGCGACGGCATGGATGTCGGCATCCGCTACGGTAGCGGGAACTACAAGGGTTTGCGGGTTGAACGCCTGCTGACCGAGGTGGTGTTCGTGGTGTGCAGCCCGAAGATGCTTATTGGCCCGACACCGCTTCTGAAACCGCAGGATCTGGCGAACCAGACCTTCCTGCATGATGACCTGCCGGAGGATTGGGATACCTGGTTGGAGGCGGCCGGGCTCGACATCACGACCGTGCAGTCAACCCGTGATCTGGTCTTCAACCATTCGGAAATGGTGTTGCAGGCTGCGGCGGAAGGTCTGGGCGTCGCCTTGGGGCGGAGTGTGCTGGTGGCAAGCGATCTGGCCGCTGGGCGACTGGTCAAACCGTTCGATCTGGAACTGCCGACCCAATCCGCCTACTACTTTGTCTGCCCCGAAGGTGCCATTGAGCGACCGAAGGTTCGGGCGTTCCGAGACTTCCTGTTTGCGGAGGTTCAGCGGGATGCCCACATGTCGGCGATCGGCATGCCGGGCGAGGCGCAGGACCCGTCTATTTCGCCCTGAAATTCTCCGGCGTGAAGCCAAAGATCCGCTCAAAGACGAGATTAAGGCGCGCCACATCGTCCTCATTGGGTTTCACACCGTCATCGAGGAAGTCATTACCCTCCTTCATCTGGCGCTCACACATGGCGGTGTAGAGATCCATCAGATCGCGAAACGCCTCGAAATGGCGGTTGCCGATGGAGCCCGACCGGACCCCAAAGATCGAGGCCAGCGCTCCCATCCGGCGCACCATGTTGTCCAGTTCCTTGAGTCTGTCCGCTCTGAATGCCACGGCCGATCCCCACGCTGCCTTGTCGGTTTCCTGAATAGTACAGGATCGAGCAGGCCGCTGACACTCAATTTAGCGGGGCGGAACAGTCACTTCGGACAGATTTTCCGTTTCAACGCGGCACGGGGCCACCGCGGTCTGCTGGCGCTCCGATGGACCCTTCGGACTGGAAATGGACCGAAAATCCGCTATAGCGATCAGCTTGGCGTTGCGGTTCCTTCGGCACGCCAGACCTCGACGCGATTGCGCCCGGCGTCCTTGGCAGCGTAGAGCGCCTCGTCCGCCCGTTCGATCAGGTCCTGGACCGGACGTCTCGGCGTCATCATGGTCAGCCCGAATGAAACCGTCACCGACAGGGTGTCACCGTCATCGACCGATATCGGCGTGCCGGCGATGGTCTCCCGCACCCGGTTCAAGACCCGACGGGCCTCCTCCGGGCCGGTTTCCGGAAGACACAACAGAAACTCCTCGCCGCCAAAGCGGTAGACACTGTCATAGGGTCGCAGACTGTCGATCAGAATGGTGGCAATGGCCGCCAGCACGCGGTCGCCGACGCTGTGGCCATAGGTGTCGTTGATCGATTTGAACTTATCGATATCTGCCAGACAGAGACAGCCCGGATGTCCGGTTCTCCGTGCACGTTGCATTTCGCGGCGCAGTTCGCGATGCATCACATGCCGGGTCTGCGCGCCGGTCAGGGGATCGATATCACTGATCGCGGCCCGGAAGGCTCGGATCAGACGGGCCGCATGCTCGTGAAAGGCGCGGACCTTCTCCTGCAGGGCATCGTATTCCTCGACCGGTACCTTGGGGGCTTTCCAGGAGCGCTCGGCCAACAGGGCGATGTGGTTGAGCAGCGCCTCGTGCAAGGCGACCAATGCTTCGAAGGCCGGTTGATCCACGGGCGCCCGATCTTTGCGCTCGGTATACCAACGGCCGAAATCCGACCGCCCGTGGGATCCCAAGCTCAACAGGTCCTCGTCGGGGCGCACCTTGGAAATGGCGGACCGGAAGAAGCGGCCCAAGCGGTCGTCGATCTCGGCCACGGCCCGTTCGATCGCGGAGACGATCACTTCGTTCCGATTGCGCTGTTCGCTCGGGTCGACCGCGGAGTCGATCGGTTTGGTCTCGGCCTCGTCCCCGCGCGCGGCTGCCCGCAGACCTGCAAGGCGATCCTTGCCCGCTCCCAGTGATGATCGCCCCGCCACAACAACTCCCTCGAAAGTATCTAAAATTCAATATACTGCGTTTTCGACCCAAAAAGCATCACGCAAAGTGGAACTTATGGCGCGCTGCGCATTACGGGGACTTTGGATGCTGTTCGCGACCACAACGCGGCCCAGGTCGAAACTCAGCGGTCCCTGCGCCGACGCCGTCGGCCCTCTCCGGAGGAGCCGTTTGCCAGGGCCTCTGCGCTCGGCCGCGCCGGGAGCGCGACGGCAGCCGAAAGGTTGGGATACGGGTCGGTTGCGTGCGGAATCGCCATCGCTTCGACGAAGTGCTCCTGGAAGCGCGGTTCCACCGCCGTTTCAACCTTCTCGACCCGACGCACCACCCGTTCGATCTCCGATCTGTCGTCCCGGTTCAGCAACGCCATGCGCGCGCCGGTGCCGGCGGCATTTCCGACCGACCAGACTTTGTCGAGACGGCAATCTGGAATCATTCCCAGCAACATCGCGTATTTCACATCAATATGGCTGCCGAACGCGCCGGCCAGCAGAATGCGGTCGACGCTGTCGACGCCGAGCTTGTCCATCAGCAAGCGGCATCCGGCATAAAGCGCTGCCTTGGCGAGCTGAATTGCGCGAATATCGGTTTGGATGACGGAGACTTCGGGGGTCAGCTCGAAGGCGAACGTTCGACCATCGGGTTTGATGCGCCAGGCGTCGGCCTTGCCCGAAGCAGCGGCCGCGCCGTCAATCGTTCCGTCTGCCTTCAGAATTCCGGCCAGATACATCTCACCCAGTACCTCGATGATCCCGGAGCCGCAGATGCCGGTGACGCCGGTCCGGAACACCTCGGCCTCGAAGCCGTCTTCATTCGACCAGAGGTCGCTGCCGATCACCGTGAAACGTGGGGTCAGGGTCTCGGGATCGATCCGGACCCGCTCTATTGCGCCGGGGGCCGCGCGTTGCCCGCTGGAGATCTGGGCCCCTTCAAAGGCCGGTCCTGTGGGTGAACTGGCCGCCAGCAGCCGGGTCTTGTTGCCGAGCACGATCTCGGCATTTGTGCCGACATCTACGATCAGGGTGAGCTCTTCATGAAGGTGCGGGGCCTCGGACAGGATGACGGCGGCAGTATCGGCCCCGACATGGCCGGCGATACAGGGCAACCCGTAGACCCGCGCGTTCGGGTTCAGCACCAGATCCAGCTCGCTCGCATGCAGATTGACTGCCGTGTCGACCGCCAGTGCGAATGGGGCGCCGCCAAGCTCGACCGGATCGATCCCCAGCAGCAGGTGATGCATGATCGGATTGCCGACAAACACCAGATCGATGATCTCATCGACCGCGACCCCGGCTTCTTCTGCGACCTGGGCCGCCAGATGATTGATCGCCTGACGGACCACGCGGGTCAGCTCAACATCGCCGCCTGGGTTCATCATGATATAGGAGACCCGGCTCATCAGGTCCTCGCCGAAGCGGATCTGCGGATTCATCACCCCGGCGGAAGCCACCACCTCCCCGGTA
>CALAHL010000433.1 GCA_937891725.1 uncultured Rhodospirillaceae bacterium
CAGCGGATCGAGGATCAGGCCCGCTTCGATGGTCTTCCCAAGGCCCACGTCATCGGCGACCAACCAGCGGGCTGGCCAGTTGCGCGTCACCTGGCGGCAGACCCAGAGCTGATGGGGCAGAAGCTTAACCCGGGTGCGCGTAAAGACGCCCCATTGGTCGTTGATCGACCGGATCAGGAGCGCCTGCGCCTTCGCCAGCGTTGCTGTCGAGTCGTCCGTAGTGAGGTCGGCAAGCCGATCCTCCAGCGACTCGATGCGCATCAACTGGGCTGTCTCCACCCTATGAATGTCCGTGCCGAACTGGACGAGGCTGAAGACTCCCTGATCGACCACGATACGGCCTTCACCATGATCCGGATGCCGAACGGATTGTTCAGGGGCGAAGGTCGTCATTTAATGGGGTCCTTTTCTTCATCGTCGGATTGCGGCCCAGTCGAGGGTCCTGGCCTGAAGATGTCCGCCTGCGCGCCCTCATGCTTCTGGGTCATCAAGAGCTGGATGGGAAGGTCAAGGGCGCCACCGAAAGACGCGCGGTCCCTAAGACCTGCCTCGAACTCCGGGTAGATTTCACGTGAGGCATCCATTCCGCCCGAGCCAAGGAGATGTCTCCAACCTATCCGATCCGCGAAACGCCTCATGGCCTCGGAGTTCGCCCAGCCGTAACCGTGCATGTAGCCGCCGAGATCGCCCCAGATACCGGCCCGGACACCCTCACGGATCATCCAGTTCGCGCCGGTTCCTAGCGCGCGGATTAACGAAGCTCCCTCGGTACCGCGCCGCTGATGCGACGGCGAGGCACTCGGCCACCAATGATCGACGAGGCTGATCACTCCGTCGCGTTGAACGAACCTTGGCAGGTTTTGGTAGACGTCGACGTAATCTGGAAGCCAGCGCGCGACGACGTATAGCTCTCCCAGCGCACGGCGCCAGCGGCGATAGTCCTCGGCCTTGCCGTCTATGCTCGCAAGCTCGTCCAGCCGATCCGTCCACGGCTTGTAGCTATGGGCCTGCGAGATCCGCGCCATCTCTCCCCACCAGCCGGCGCCCCGGGCGTTTTTGATGAAGTTGCGGCTGGCGGTCGCGTTGCCCCATTCGATGCTTCGGAAGACGCCCTGGGCGAAGAAGGTGAACCAGCCTTCAGGATCATCGTCGAAGTTCTTGTCGCGGAGCCGTTCCGGTTTGGAGTTTGCAGGGTATGTCTCCAAGCTGTAGTTGCTGCAAAGCTCCTGGGATTGTCGCGTCCACCATGCATGGAGACGCTCGAGCACGAGTGCTGAATCCGGCTGATCCTCAGGCTGGCCAGTCCCGTAGTATACCTGTTCAGGGGCAGAGTAATGGGTCCCATCGAGGCGTTCCTCGTGTTCGCCGGCATAGAGATGTGGAAGAATGTGCCGCAGAAGATCGTTGCGGTTCAATCCCTGTGCGAAGTCACTATCGCAAAAGGCTTCGAAATCATGGGGGAGCCAGCTGCACCAGCGGACACGCAACTCCTCGGCCAGCTTTTGGCCTCTATCGCCGCGCATCATGTAAGTCACGACCGCGCGCTTCGCTTCGATCGTTTTGCATTCGCGGGCGAATTGGGCGAGCCTCGCCGGTGCAAGAAGGCTGCCGAGATGACCGCTACCGCGTGCGAGTTCGTAAAGGCTGAGCGCGTCGCCGGTGTAATCCCCGGACAGGACGTATTCCGATGGCACGAACTCGGAAATCAACTGCTCGTCCGGACCTGCCCGGTCATTGCCATGCGGCATGAATGCTGCCGACCCCCATTTGCCATCCGCCATGCGGAATGTCGCATCGCGCAAATGGAGCAAGGCCTGGTCTCTCTCGCCCTGCTCCATGCGCGCGGATGACAGGATACTGCCAAGCCAGGTCGCCAGATCGGGGTCGATCCGGCGGGACTCTTTTAGGACCTCCGCCAGAAGGCCACCACCGTGCAGCGGACTCGGCACCCGGAGTCCGATCTGTTCGAGCGTACGGGCTGCCTTGCTCGACACGCTGCGCGACAGCAATCGATGGGCTGCCGGATGGCCTGCAAGCCGCTCCGCGGCATCCGGCAAGTCCATGACGCCGGCCACTTGCCAGAGGACTTCCGTGGCTTGCAACAGGCGCTCAAAGGGGGCGGTGAGACCTGTAGGGAAGACGGGCGCATCGCAGACTAGGCTCGCCCAGCCAAGCCGGGCGGCGTCGGGGGCCAGATTGGTGACGTCACGCGGTCGGGTGTCGTCCACGTGGAGCGACCCCAGCAGGTCGTGACGCAGATCCGGTGTGAAGCTGTCGGCGAGGGCGGTCCAGAACAGGCTTCTTCCTTCGTTCGGGTCCGGTTTGGATAGTCCTGCCTTGAGGGCAAACGCAGGCCAGTGGCGTTCAAGCAGCTTTGCCAAGGCCTTGAGCCTGCGCGCGAGGCTGGTGCCGTGCTTGCGGAAGAGGGCCTTGCGATCGTCCAACGTGCCCCGCAGGTGCCCCCGGCCCGGGTTGACTGCAAAGCTGCGGCTGTTCATCAGCCAATGCGGACGCGCGTCGACATCCAGTGGTGCCAGCAACCACAGGCCGGGTGTTCCTTTGGCGGGGGGGATCGGCCCGGTCGGACCGAGAGGCAGGAACAGCGTGGTATCGTCGTCCAGGTCCAGGACAAGCGCCTTGCCGGCTTCGGTTCCGGTCAAGGTCAGAATGCGGACGTTCTCGGCACCCGTGTCTTCGAAGGAGGCGCCGAAGGTCTCGACAAGAGCCTCCTTACGGATATCGACCTGCCGGATGCCGCGCGCCATGGCGGGCAACCAGCGCGCCGACTGGCGGAAGGCGTCCCAAGCCGTGTCGTAATCCTGTCCCCCGTTCTGATCGAATTCAATGATCGTCGCGGGGCGGCCCTGCCTTGTCGCATCAAATGAACGCTCCTTTCCTTGATCCCAAGGATCGGGCAGCAGCCCTCCGCGAACGTGGCAGGCGACGTGTCGGCTGGCAATGCGCACCTGATCGGCCAGCAGGTGTACTGCCTTGAAGCCGAGGCCGAACTTCCCGGTCACGGCCTCCCCGCGATCCTTGTCGCTGAGGTTGAGCTGGAGCATGTGGTACAGGTCGCGGTGCCATCCCATGCGTTCGCCGTGACTGCCTGCACCGACAACGTTGATGAGCCTTCCCCAGTGACTCATGGTTGTGGTTCCGCGATCTCGTGACAGCTCGAACTTTCCGGGAGCATCGCTCCAGGCTGGATCTTGCTGCCAGGCGTCGTCCGCGTTCTGGAAAAGCTCGAAAAAGATTCGTGCCGGGGCGTATCCATCCTCTGTAATCCGCACCCGCACGCGTTCCAGCAATTCCGCGTGACCTTCGGGTTGATCGACTTTCGTCCAGAGCCGATCCTTGAGATCTTGGCGGATGGTATCGACACCGTCTCCAGCGCCGCGCACGGCATCCTCGTAGTCCTTGCGCGCGCGTTCCAAAGTGCCGCCTGGCCTCGGCTTCATCTCGCCAAGGATTTTCGGCATCTGGTCACGGATTTCGGCCCTGACCGCACTCGCGACATGTTCGGCAAACCGCGCACGACCTGCAAGCAGCGCCTCCAGAGCTGCGCGTGCTTCGGGTTGATCCTTTACACTGCCGACATATTCCTCGGCGAGGGTCCGGCAGAATTCAGTGACATGTCGGTCCGTCAGCCGAACATCGTCCGGCAACACGACGTCGAGAGCGCGTCGCCTTGTCAGGTTGTGCAGATCCTTGGTTTGCTCGTTTTTCCAGTTCTGATGGATTGTTCCGACGATCTCCAACG
>CALAHL010000434.1 GCA_937891725.1 uncultured Rhodospirillaceae bacterium
CAAGTTTTTCCATCGAATTAAAGACTTGGCCAGTCCTTTACCTAATTAAATTGCACGGGTTAATTTTATGTGAATACAAGTTCAAAAATCTTCGGCGGAGTGTGAGCTAATGGGATAAACTGCCTTTCCACCCATGCGCAGTTACGGTTGCGATTTGGTTGGATCTGGAAAGGAGCTATCGAATAGCCCCACGTTTGGAACAGTCCCGGAAACCCCTAGATCGTAGATCTTTCGAGCACGTTCTGATGGTTGTCTCTGGATCAGAAACCCGGCTCAGAAATCTCGGGCAAGGGCGAGGTCGTCATTTTCTATGACTGCGCCAAGGGCGCTGAAATCCACGGATGTCATGCCAAGTTGCTGTCCGAGTGGGCGCCAGCCTTCGGTGATGATCTCCGCCATGGTCCGGATCATGGTGCGCACCTCAACCTCGGTGAGGTCGAAGTATGGCGCGGCATCAAGGGCGGCGAGAATTGAACATTCGGCTCCGTGAATCTCGGAGATCGGCGTTTGCAACCAGCCGCCGGGGCGATGCTCGGGGTTGATGTCGAAAGCCGGTGACAGTCTCCATCCGGCAGGGGTCCGCAGGAAGCCGTGGTTGCGCAGGTGATCGTCGGTGTTCCGGATCAGGATGCCATAGGCCATCCGGCGGTAGAGTTCATGTATCTGGGCTTGTGGCTGGGCCGCATGAGCCCGCATCATCATGGCGATCTCCTCGTAGGACCCGGCCCGGTCCGGATCGCCTCCAAGGAAAGTCTGGGCTGAAATATAGGGCACGCGCGCGCTATTGTCCGTCCGATCGAAGCGCTTCACCCGGATCATCGGGAAATGCGGGGCGTCGTTGAGCACATGTGCCTCAGCGGCATCGATCCCGACCATCCGGGCCAAGCGCAGGGCCATGACCTCCGCACGCGCCATTCCGTAAGTATCGCTCTGCTTGGGCAGCTTGATGATCCAGAGGGTGCCCGCCTCGTCGATGGCGTTCACCTTGGGACGCGCGCCGCCCAGCGAGCCCACAGCTTGCCTCAGAATATCACCGCCTACCAACGCCGCGCGCTTGCTGACATAGCCCTCCGGGTCGGCCTCGAAAGCCCGTGCTGCCAGGATCACATCTTCCATGCGGTGTAGTCGGGGCACGCCAGTATTGCCGCCCTCGGGCGGCATGGCCAGAGGCGCACCCTTGTCGCCCGGCTTGTCGAAATAGCGCAGCGCGCCAACGCGCAGGAAATCATCGGTGCCCACCAGGTAATCGAGATCCCCAAGATCGCCACCGCTGGTCTTCTCGATGATCTTCCGGCCCCAGCTGTCCGGCGCGCCGTCTTCTATGGCACCTGGCAGGCATGAGAGGATTCCATCCTTCTTACCGTAGAAGGGGGCCGCCTGACGCTGTAAGGACGGCGCCAAGTCGAAGCCGCGTGGATGGCTGAGCCAGGCTTCGTGATAGGTGAAAGCGGAGGTCTGGCGACGACCGTCGCGCTCGACGATCAAACGACCGACGGGCACGGCCGCCGTGCCAAGCCTCACATCAACCTCTTGATGCGCCATCACCAGCCCTCGGGCTCTTCGTGCGAGGCGCTGTCATCCGCAACGTCACTGCCCGGCCGGCTCGATCGTGGCCGGGTGATCCGCTTCGGAATCTTAGACTGTACGGCCATGAGGCCGATGTCGTCCGTGGCGCGGTCGACGATCTCGGCAAGACGTTCCATCATGCCAAGGGCCGACAGCGCCATGGCCAGCGTGTTGAGCGAAACGCCCGGATCGCCCTGCTCGAGACGACGCAGCGTGCCGCGATCGACACCCATGCGATCAGCCATGTCTTGGGAGGAAAGTTTCCGGACCCGCCGTGCCAATGCAATGTCCCGGCCTAGCTTGACCAGCCCACGCTGCACGCCAGGGTGCACAACGCTGCCCTTGGTCATGGTCTTTTTCGGTCTCGCGTTAAGCGTACTCATGGTGGCTATCTCCCCCGGGGGATGGCTTTGCGGTGGATTTGTGCATCATATATGGCAATGATCTACCACTATGGCAAGTCTGATCCTCAAGACATCAAGTGTTATGGTCCATATACCCACCTTTATATCGAGTTATGCGGAATCTGTGCATCTTAATCGAGTTTGCGCAATGCAACTTAAAACAGAAATTCAGATCGACGCCGCTGTGCGGCATCGGCAGGCATCAGTAGGTGGGGGCACCTCAAGGTTTGTTCGCCAGACCACGTTTTCCCGGACAAATCATGAAC
>CALAHL010000435.1 GCA_937891725.1 uncultured Rhodospirillaceae bacterium
CGGTGATCCAAGAAGTGCGGGAAAGTCTGGAGGTCATTCCTGTCTACACGGTCAATAGTTGGGACCAAACGGTCTCCGGAAAGTGGCCGGGTTGGCGTCGCCATCTGCTGGTCATTGCGCAGAACTGGCGCATCTTTTGGCAGACCCGTGCGGCCCTGCGCCGCACGGGTTCGGTGGACATGCTCTTCTTCACTGCAGTGCGCGTTCACCAAGTGATCGCCCTGCGCGCCCTATGCGCTTGGGGCTTAGGTCGAAAGTTCAAGCGGCTGACATTCTTCCTTTTGACCAGCCAAGCTGAATACAACGAGGGCTTCACTGCGTCTTACTTTCCAAGGCAGACCCTTCTTATTGCATCTGTTCTGCGCTTGTTCGACCGGTTGGCGCGGCGCGGTGATGTGATTCTTGCGGGCGACAGCCACATCACTAATGGAGAATACGAGAAACTGACTGGGGTGCCGATGACGCTGTTCCCCAGCCCGGGTGCCGATCTCCGTTACGAGAAGCGGGGCGAGGGGAGCGGCAGCCCGATCTTTACCATGCTGGGGGTGTCCACTTGGGAGAAGGGGATCGACGTTTTCCAGTCGGCCATCCTGCGGTTCTTGGACCGCAACCCGCACAGCGATGCGCGCTTCGTCCTCCAGTGGGGCGTGCCCTGCGAGGGCCCCGGAGGTGTGATCACGCCAATCTCCAGCCGCCTCAAGGCCGACCCGCGTGTCATCGTTCTGGAGCGTCGCTTGTCCAATGAGGAGTATGCCGAGCTGTTCCGCGAGGCCGACTTCATCGTCCTGCCTTACCGCAAAATCACCTACTCCAACCGCATCTCCGGCGTTGCCGTCGAGGCCGCGGTCTCGGGCAAGCCCATGATTGTCACGGCGAACACATGGCTTGAATGGGCCATGCGCGAGTTCGGATCCGGCCTAGCCGTGCCCGAGGACGGCGCCGAAGAACTCGGTGCCTCCCTCGAGAAATGCTGCGCCGAGCGCGAGGCCATGACCTCCGAGGCCCGCGTCCGCATGGCAGTGGCCCGCGACTACAACTCCTCCGAGCGCTATCTTGAGATCTTGTGGGGGAAGGGATGATGGCGGATGGTGGATGGCAGATATTAAGTCCCCGCGCCCCGTCGCCCGCCATCTCTCAGCGTGTCAGCTTTTGTCCAAAAGCCTGTCTCCGTCCGGTCGGCTCAGTATTTTCTTTCTGTCCTCCGCCATTAGTCATCTACCATCTTCCATTTTGACCCCATGAACCAAACCCATCCCATCGTGGCCGAAGTTTTGCAGCGCAAGGCCGAGCACGCCCTGAAGTTTGAGAACGGCAATCGTTACGACTTCGAGATGCAGCATGCTTACAGTCGCACGGTGCGGGACGTCGACGGCTTGGGCTCGAGGATGAAGATCCTCGAATTCGGGTGCTTCACCGGAATCGTTTCGGCCTCGCTCAGCCGCCTCGGCCATGAGGTGATCGGCAGCGACATTCACTTTGTCCTGGCCGACGAGCAGAACGCCGCGTTCTTCGCATCGGAAGGCGTCAAGTTGTGGCCTCACGACCTTGCGGTCGTGCCGCTCGAACCTCCATCGGAATCGTTTGATGTCATCATCCTCACGGAGGTCTTGGAGCACCTGAATTTTAAGGGTACCTCGAATAATCGAGAACTGCTGGCAGTCGAATGACATTAAAAAA
>CALAHL010000436.1 GCA_937891725.1 uncultured Rhodospirillaceae bacterium
CGACGAGGGCACGGTCGAGCAGCGGGTAAACGATGTCGCCGAGATCCTGCAATTAACTGACCTGCTTGATCGCAAGCCGAAGGAACTCTCGGGCGGACAGCGTCAGCGCGTGGCGATCGGACGGGCGATTGTCCGGAATCCGAAAGTCTTCTTGTTCGATGAGCCGCTGTCGAACCTGGACGCCTCGCTTCGGGTTCAGATGCGGTTGGAAATAAGCCGTCTGCATCGCCGGCTCGGGACCACGATGATCCATGTGACCCATGATCAGGTCGAGGCGATGACCCTGGCCGACACAATCGTCGTCATGAATGCCGGTCGGGTCGAGCAGGTGGGCAGCCCGCGCGATCTCTATGACCGTCCAGCCAACACCTTTGTCGCCGCCTTCATCGGCTCACCCGCGATGAACTTGCTGTCCGCGCGGGTCGAGCAGGAGGGTGTCCGTTTGGAGAAAGCGGCCGATCCGGGTTATATTCATTTCGCAGGTGCAGCAAACTTGAACGATGACATCGTCACCGTTGGCATTCGCCCTGAACATTTCGAAGTGCTCGAGCAGGGGACGGATCACGAAGTCGGGCTCGGTTTCGAGATCGATGTGGTCGAAGACCTGGGCGACACGAGGGTCCTGCATGGGATCCTCGCGGATGGGCCGGAATGCACGGTCCGAGAACCTGCAGATGCACGGAAAAGAAGGTCTGGAGATCGCTTGTTTGTCAATATGTTGAAGGACTCTATTCATGTGTTTTCAAAGGATGGTCGGCGCATCTGCGCTTAACGGTTGGGATCATGATATCTTGATCTATCGACGGATTGGCGCATCTCTAAGGCTGGCGAACTCATAGGTTTAGCGTCAATTTTCACAACCAGGAGACTCCTCCCATTACCCCCATCGATCCGACATCTGCGACGCAATCGACCTCAAACGAGAGACCGGAGTCCATGTCACGCATCTGCGTGATCGGAGGCGGAGCCTGGGGCACGGCGCTTGCAATCACGGCGGCACGGGCCGGGGCGACTGTGACCCTGTGGGCGCGCGACCCGAAGCTTTCGGCGGCGATGCAGCGCGACCGGGTCAACGATCTGCTCTTGCCGGGCTATGACCTGCCGGAGGGGATCTCGGTGACGTCCGATATGGCAGAGGCTGTTCGGGATGCCGACGCGATCCTGCTTGTGGTGCCGTCGCAGGCGATCCGCGATATCGGAGAGCGGGTGCACGCGGTCGCAGCGCCGGGCGTCCCGGTGGTGCTGGCGAGCAAGGGGATTGAGCGGGACAGCGGCAAGCTGCTGACCACGGTGGTGGAGGAGGCGATGCCGGGCCATCCGATCGCGGTCCTGTCGGGGCCCAGTTTTGCCGCCGAAGTAGCCGCAGGATATCCGACAGCGGTAACCATCGCGTCATCCGACGTGGCCGAAAACCCGACCGGGTCGCTGGCGGCGCGGCTGTCCCTCACACTCGGGACCCCGACCTTCCGGCCCTATATCTCTGACGACGTCATCGGCGTGGAGGTCGGCGGCGCCGTCAAGAACGTGATCGCGATCGCCTGCGGTATCTCCAAGGGCCTCGGTTTCGGCACCAACACCTGGGCGGCCCTGATCACCCGGGGGCTGGACGAAATGAAGACCCTGGCCGAGGCCTTGGACGGTCGGCGGGAAACCGTGACCGGGCTGTCCGGGATGGGGGATCTGGCGCTGACCTGCTCCAGCGAGCAGTCGCGCAATATGTCCTTTGGCAAGGCGTTGGGCGAACAGCAATCCAAGGAAGAGCTGCTGAGCAACCGGCGCAGCGTGGTCGAGGGGGTGGTCAACGCGGTATCGGTCACCGATCTGGCGGCCAAGTTGGGCATTGAGATGCCGATCTGCTCGGCCGTCCGCTCGATCGTCGCCGACGGGGTCGAGATCACGGATGCCTTGCAAGCCTTGCTGGGCCGCCCGCTCAAGGCGGAGCCGAATGCCCTCAACGTGGTGCTGGCGCACCCAACAGAAGAAAACGTTCCTGAGTACGTTTCGGAGATTTTATCATGAATACGCCATTCCAGATGCCGGACGCATCCTCCAAGGATGTGGTTCTCGCAACCGACCTGGACGGCACTTTCCTGGGGGGCAGCGAACTTGAGCGGGATGCGCTCTACGCCACCCTCAAGGCCAACCGGGACAAGGTGATGCTGGTCTTTGTGACCGGCCGCGACATCCCGTTCATCAAGGATCTTTGCGCCGATGGCTGGGTGCCGTTCCCAGATTTTGTGATCGGCGACGTGGGCACCACGATCGTGGGCGGCCCTGATCTGGTTCCGGTCCCGGAGCTTGAGGCGGAGATCGCCGAGATCTGGGGAGATGCCGGTGATCGGGTGCGGGACATGCTTTCGGATGTTCCGTGGCTCGAGTTGCAGCCGACCCCGTTCCGCTACCGGGTGAGCTACTATTACAATCCGTCGAAATACGAACCGGCGGTGGCACGGAAGATCGAGGAGGCAGGATTTGACTGTCTGACCTCAGCGGATACATATTTCGATGTGCTTCCGAAGGGTGTCAGCAAGGGGCCGACCTTGTTACGGGTGGTCGATCACCTGAAGATCGACGGGGGCCGTGTGCTGGTCGCTGGCGATACGATGAACGATCTGTCGCTGTTCGAGACCGGCCTGCGCGGCGTGGCGGTCGCCAACAGCGAACGCGGCCTGCTCGACCGGGTGCGCGGACTGCCCAACACCACGATCGCGAACGGCAACGGCGCCGCCGGAATCCATGAAATTCTTTCCACGCTGACGACACTCCGGGAGGCCGCCGCATGAAGTCCGATCTCGTAATTGTTTACCATCGGCAGCCCTATGAGGAGGTTGAAGTCGATGGTGTGGTGGAACTTCGTGCGAACAAAAGCCCGAACGGGATCGTCCCGACGCTGAAGAGCTTTTTTGGTGAAGTTTCGCGCGGATCCTGGGTGGCCTGGAAACTCCGCAAGACTGGCGAGATGGCCGATTGGGACCGAGTGGTCACGATCAGCGACGATTTCGGCGACTACGACGTGGCCCGGCTGGCGCTGACGGAAGAGCAGGTGGCGAGCTTCTACCATGTCACATCGAAGGAGGCACTGTGGCCGATCCTGCACTCGTTTGTGGATGCCTACGATTACGGCCCTGTCGACTGGCCGACCTTCCAGGAGGTGAATTTCCTGTTCGCCCAAGCGGCGGCCGAACAGGCGGCGGACGATGCGATCATCTGGGTGCATGACTACAACCTGTGGCTGGCGCCGATGTATCTGCGGCAGATGAAGCCGAATGCGCGGATTTCGTTCTTCCACCACACCCCGTTCCCGAGTGCGGATATCTTCAATGTTCTGCCGTGGCGGAACGAGATCATGGAAAGCCTGCTGGCCTGTGATCTGGTCGGCTTCCACATCCCGCGCTATGCGATCAACTTTGCGCACGCCGCCCGCAGTCTGTTTGATGTCGAGGTCCAGGAAGAGCTTGAGGTCGAAGACGGGATGTCGCCGCGTGGCATGGCGCTGTCGGAGCCCACGATCATCACGCGTCTCAAGTTCCGGGATCAGATCGTGAATATCGACGCGTTTCCGGTCGGCACCAATATGGCGCATATCGAAGACATCGCCCGCAAGCCGGAGACCGCGGAGAAGCTCAAGTCAATCAAGGACGAACTCGACGGCAAGCGGCTGATAGTCTCGATTGCCCGGACCGATTACACCAAGGGCACCAAGGAGATGTTGGAGTCCTATGAGCGGTTGCTGACGCGGCGCAAGGACCTGCACGGCGGTGTTCGTTTAATGGTGGTGTCCGTCATCGCTAACCAGAACATGGCCGTTTACCAACAGGTTCAGCAGGAGATCGAAGGGCTTGTCGGACGCATCAACGGTAGGTTTGGGCGGTTCGACTGGGTGCCGATCAGTCTATTTACCAGCGCAATCCCGTTGGAGGATCTCGTGGCCTACTTCCAGGCCGCAGATGTGTGCTGGCTCACGCCCTTACGGGACGGGCTTAATCTCGTCTGTAAGGAGTATTGCGCTGCCCGTATTGATGAGCAGGGTGCACTTGTGATCTCGGAATTCATGGGCGCGGCAGTTCAGCTGCCTTATGCGGTGCTGACCAATCCCTATTCCGAACGTTTCATGGATGCGGCGATCGATCAGGCGCTGGACATGACGCCGGAGGAACAGAAAGGCCGCATGCAGAAGATGCGCGCGAATGTCAGGCGCTACGACATCAAGCATTGGTCTGAACATACGATGAGCCGCTTTGGAGAACTTGCTGACAGTCGGGCTGGTCGTCCGATTTCTCACAAGCCCGCTGCGGAATGAGACGCGAGAAATAAGTTCCTATTTGGAGTACGGCAGGGGTTCGTTAACTATTTTGCGGTACGAAGTATACCGTCTATCCATTTGAGCGACCGAAGATGTCCGATCTCGTTCCCGCCGCGCTGACGGATCTGCATGGGAAAGCGGTCGCCGCAAGCGACCGTATCGATACGTTCCGTGCCTACACCAACTTGATCGCCCATGGTCATAAGGCGTTGGATCGCGTGCGCCGCAAGGTCAAAACCTTGGACGGAGAGACCCGCCGTTTAACGGACGATCACACATTCTTTCAGCGCCATGAGGCCAAGATCGAAGCGCTGCATCACGCCCTGCGCCATTGCTATGCACATCCCAACAAAGTGCTTCGGACACTTGACGACATGGTCGCTGCCTATCCTGTCGAGTACGTTTTCGAAGTCTGCAAACTTGGCGTGTGGCGTCTCGGAACACCTGCCGGGTGGAGTTTTCTTTGGATGATCTCGCCCGAACGCCAGTCGGCGGCGGCGATGTACGAGTCCGAGGTGCTGCCGATGATCGGTCAGGTTCTGCCCGACCATCGGGATTTCATGGCGCTCCGCCGGAGCAACATCGCCGAGCAGTTCGAGCAGGCCTCGAAGGTCGCCGCATCGCAACGTCAGTCCCTGGCGGCGATCGAAGGTGCAATGCCGAAATGGACCGAAGAAATGAAGGGCGCGGCCCATGCCCTGAAGCAGAGTGAAGTCGATCGCCTCACGCAGGAAGAGCGGGAG
>CALAHL010000437.1 GCA_937891725.1 uncultured Rhodospirillaceae bacterium
AGTTTCCGCCGTGCTCGGCAAGTCCAGCATGCAGGTAAGCCAGCTTCTGAAGCTCGGGCGTGGCGCCGTCGTCGAACTCGACCGTAAGGTCGGTGAGGCCATCGACATTTACGTGAACAACCGGCTGGTGGCCCGTGGCGAAGTGGTCATCGTGGACGAACGGCTCGGCGTGACCATGACCGAGATCATCAAATCCGACCGGCCAAGCTGATCGGACTCGCGACCCAAGAAGGCTGACCCGAACAGATGGCAGATCCGGCCGATCAAGTCGAACCGCGCGCCGCCTCTCAGGCTGCGTCCCAACGCACCGCAAACCAGCGGACCGTTGCCTATGAGGTTCCGGCAAGCGGGACGACGGTCGACGGTGCGCTGATTCTGGGGCTGACTGCGGCCTTTGCCTTGATCGGAGCCGCGATCCTCAGCGAAGGCTCGATCCTGGCCTTCTGGAACCTGCCATCTGTCCTGATCGTGCTGCTGGGAACGATCGCCGTGACCGCGGTCTCTTTCTCGATCACGGAGGTCTTCGCCGTGATCCCCCTGATCGGGCGCACTTTATTTCCCCCCAACCGCAATCCGGCACGCGCCGCCGAGCGAGTGCTGAACCTTGCCGAGATCTCGCGTCGTCAGGGTATCTTGGCGCTGGACCGGGTGCTGCCGCAGTTGGCCAGCGAACCGTTTCTGCAACGCGCAATGGCGATGGCTGTCGACGGCTCCAACCCGGAACAGATCGCGACGGTTCTCAATACCGAAATCGAAGCCACCACCGAACGCCTGACACGCTCCGCCAACGTGCTGCGGCGGGCGGCCGAGGTGGCACCGGCGATGGGTTTGATCGGGACCCTGATCGGCTTGATCAAGATGTTGGCCAATCTGAACGATCCGTCCAGCATTGGGCCCGCCATGGCCGTCGCATTGCTGACGACCTTCTACGGCGCCGTGATCGCCTACATGGTGTTCGCCCCAATCGCCGCAAAGCTGGACCGAAACGCGACGGACGAACGTCTGGTGCAACAACTCTACACGGCGGGTGCGACGTCGATCGCCCGCCAGGAAAATCCACGCCAGCTCGAAACCCTGCTGAACACGGTGCTGCCGCCGTCGCAGCGCCTGGACTATTACGGATGAACCGGATCGACAAACCGGGAAGGAGGATCGTCGCATGCGGCTATTGATCGTCGGAACACTCGAGGGTCACATCACCGCGGCCGGCCAGATCGCCATGCAACGCGGTGCCAAGGTCAGCCATGTGCCTGACGTGGACGGAGGCATGCGGATTTTGCGGGAAGGTCAGGGCGCCGATCTCGTGATGGTCGACGTCCGCCAATCGGTGGCGCGGTTGGTCAAGCAGATGAAACAGGAGCGAATCAACACTCCGGTGGTCGCCTGCGGTGTGCAGAGCGATCCGGATACGGCCGTCGCCGCGATCAAGGCGGGTGCCAAGGAATACATCCCCCTACCACCGGACGCCGAGTTGATCGCAGCCGTGCTGGCCGCCGTGGCGGAGGAAGACAATTCGGTCATTTTCAGCGATCCGATCATGGCCGGAACCCTGAAGCTGGCCGATCAGATCGCACCGTCGGACGCCAGCGTGCTCGTGACCGGCGAGAGCGGAACCGGCAAGGAAGTGCTGGCCCGCTATCTCCACGGTAAGTCGCGCCGGGCCAACGAAAAATTCGTCTCCGTCAATTGTGCCGCGATCCCTGACAATCTGTTGGAGTCCGAGCTGTTCGGCCATGAAAAAGGCGCCTTCACCGGCGCCGTCGCCCGCCGGATCGGAAAGTTCGAAGAGGCCAACGGTGGCACCTTGCTGCTGGATGAAATCAGCGAGATGGACATCCGTCTGCAAGCGAAGCTACTGCGGGCGATCCAGGAACGGGAAATCGATCGGCTGGGCGGCTCGCAACCGGTCAAAGTCGACATCCGCCTGATCGCAACCTCGAACCGCGATCTTGAGAAGCATGTGGCGGACGGCAATTTCCGAGAGGATCTGTATTTCCGCCTCAACGTGTTCAATCTGCAGATTCCCGCGCTCCGGCAACGCCCTGGCGACATCAAGGTTCTGGCCGAACACTTCGCGAAAAAATACAACGAGGCTAACGGCCTGGCGCCACGGAAGCTGAATGCCGAAGCGATTGCGCGGCTGGAAAGCCATCACTGGCGCGGCAATGTGCGGGAGCTTGAAAACACCATGCATCGGGCGGTCCTGCTGGCGAACGGTCCGGAGATCAGCATCGAGGCGATCATGTTGACGGGCGAAGGGATGGCGCCCGCCGCCCCACCGATGCCGCCAATCACCGCCAGACCGGAGCCGTCCGGCCAGCCGGCCTCCGCGCCCCCGGCCCAAGCTCCGGCACAACCGGCCCAAGCCGCTGCTGCGTCCGGAGCGGCGGTCGACGAGACCGGCGGAAAACTGGTGGGCAAAACAGTTGCCGCGGTCGAACGCGGCCTGATCATCGACACGTTGAGCCATTGCCTGGGAAACCGGACCCACGCCGCGAATATTCTTGGAATTTCGATCCGGACCTTGCGCAACAAACTCAAGCAATACGGTGACGAAGGTTATCAGGTCCCGGCTCCCGGCGAAGTCGACCGGGCATCCGTCTAAACGGCTGCGATCGCATAATGTGGAATCCCAACGCCCGATGGTCGGGCCCGGGAAGATGAGGAGCAACAGGACGCCATGGCAGATACTTCCGGCCAAGGCGGAGCACCGGGTGGCGGTCAGGGCGGTGGAAAGCCGACCGGCGGCGGCGCGGGAGGTCAGACCGCAGCTTTTGCGTTCGATCTCGGCCGCCTGACCGACGCCGCGCGGCGCGGCGACATTCTGCTTGCCGGCGGCGTATTGGCGATCCTGTCGGTCCTGATTCTGCCGATGCCGACCTGGTTGTTGGATTTCGCGCTCGGTCTCTCCCTCGTGCTTTCCGTCTTGATCCTGATGAGCGTGCTGTTCATCCGGAAGCCACTGGAATTCAGCTCATTTCCGACGGTGTTGCTGATCGCGACCATGTTGCGCCTCGCACTCAACCTTGCCTCGACACGCCTGATCCTGGGGGAAGGTCATACCGGTACCGACGCTGCGGGCGAGGTCATTCAGGCGTTCGGCGCTTTTATGATGAGCGGCAATCCGGTCATCGGCGTGATCGTCTTCGCGATCCTCGTGTTGGTCAATTTCATCGTGATCACAAAGGGTTCCGGCCGTATCGCCGAAGTGTCCGCGCGGTTCAGCCTGGACGCCATGCCCGGCAAGCAGATGGCGATCGACGCCGATCTTTCGGCGGGTCTGATCAACGAGGCCGATGCCAAGATGCGTCGTGAGGAGCTGAGCCAGGAGAGCAATTTCTTCGGCTCGATGGACGGTGCGTCAAAGTTCGTGCGCGGCGATGCGATCGCGGGATTGCTGATCACGCTGATCAACGTGATCGGCGGCATCATCATCGGTGTCGTCCAGCAGGATCTGACATTCTCCGAGGCCTCGTCGACTTACACGATCCTGACCGTCGGCGACGGGTTGGTCACCCAGATTCCGGCCCTGATCGTCTCGACCGCGGCAGGCATGCTGGTGACCAAGGGCGGCCTCGAAGGGACAGCCGATAAGGCTGTATTCGGCCAGTTGGGCGGATCACCCAAGGCCTTGGCGATGAGTTCGGCTCTGATGTTCCTGATGGCCTTGCTGCCGGGCATGCCCAAGATCCCGTTCCTGCTGATCGGCGGTCTCGCGGGTGCCGGCGCCTTTCTTCTGTTGCGACAGCAGGATCAGGTGATCCTCGACGCCGCCGATGCCGAGACGGCACTTGCTGAGGCCCCGATGCCGGAGGAACCGATCTCATCGGCCCTGCAGATTGACCTCATTCGCCTTGAGCTCGGCTATGGCCTCCTGCCGCTGATCAACGAAGCGGTCGAGGGGCAACGGCTGACCGACCAGATCAAGGCCTTGCGGCGTCAGATCGCGCAGGAATCCGGGTTCATCATGCCGCAGGTGCGCATCCAGGATAATCTTCAGCTGGGCGCCAGCACCTATGTGATCCGGGTCAAGGAGGTCGAAGTCGGTCGGGGCGATCTTCGACCCAACCGACTTTTGGTGATGGATCCGAATGGCGGCACCATCGATCTGCCCGGAACCGAGACCAAGGAGCCGACATTCGGCCTGCCTGCCATGTGGGTCGCACCGGATCGCCGGGAAGAGGCCCTTTTCAAAGGCTATACGGTGGTCGACCTGTCGACCGTGATCACCACCCATCTGGTCGAGACTGTTCGAGACAACATGTCCGAACTGTTGTCTTACGGTGAAACCCAGAAACTGCTCGACGAGATGGGCGATCGGCATCAGAAGCTGGTTGCGGACGTGGTCCCGAACCAGATCACCATTGGCGGCCTGCAGCGCGTCTTGCAGAACCTGTTGAGCGAACGGGTCTCGATCCGCGACTTGCCGACCATTCTGGAAGGCGTGGCCGAAGCGGCCGGCTACACGCGAAATGTCTCCACCATCACCGAACATGTGCGGGCTCGGCTTGCCCGGCAGATCAGTGAGGCGAACACCGACGGGAACGGCGCCATTCCGCTTGTGACCATGTCGCCGGAATGGGAGCAGAATTTTGCCGAAGCCCTGATCGGCGAAGGCGACGATCGGCAACTCTCCATGCCACCCAGTCAGTTACAGCAATTCATCACCACCATGCGACATCAGTTCGACAAGTTCGCGGGCATGGGGGAACAGCCGGTCCTTTTGACATCGCCGGTCATCCGACCTTATGTCCGTTCGATCATTGAGCGATTCCGACCGCAGACCGTGGTAATGTCGCAGAATGAAATTCATCCGAAGGCGAAGATCCGAACCTTGGGTCAGGTCTAACGCCTATCGAATGATGCAAAACCGTCGATAAGACCACAGGACGATACGCGAAACCGATGCGCCTCAAGACCTTCACAGCCCCCTCGATGGGCGAGGCCATGCACCTGGTGAAGGCCCATTTGGGCGAGGACGCCATCATCGTGTCCACCCAGAAGGGCGATGGGGGTATCGGTGTGCGCATAACGGCGGCAATCGAAACCGCAGATGAATACGACGAGGCGCCTGAGAGCGTCGCGGATATTGAGGTCGAAGAAGATATCGCGGACTCCCTGCGGCAGCACAATGTGCCGGCTGACTTGGCGGAGCGGCTGATCCGGACGGCGATTTCGCTCGATACCGACGATCCCTTGATCGCGATGGCCGGAGCCCTGGACCAGCATTTCAAGTTTCAGCCGCTGTCCAAGGTCACCAAACGACCGTTGGTTCTGGTAGGGCTTCCGGGAGCGGGAAAGACCCTGACCGCGGCCAAGCTGGCGACCCGGGCGGTGATGAAGAAGAAATCCGTCAACATGATTAGCACCGACACGGTACGGGCCGGTGGTTATGAGCAGCTGGCCGCTTTCACCCGCGTCCTGGGTATTGATCTGATGAGCGCCGAAACTCCGACCGAGTTGCGCGACGCAATGGACGCCTGCTCGCCGGGCGCGACCATCATCGTCGACTGCGCCGGCGGCAATCCCTTCGACGAGGATGATGTGCGGGTCCAGGTCAACCTGCTCCGCGCAATAGACGGGGAGATCGTGTTCGTGGCGGCGGCCGGTGGTGACCCGATTGAAGCCGCGGAAATCGCCGAAGCCTATGCCACGATGGGCGCCCGCCGGCTGGTCTCGACCCGGATCGATATTGCCCGGCGCCTTGGCGCGGTCCTGGCCGCCGCCGATGCCGGACGGCTGACATTTGCCGAGGTCGGGATCAGCGGAGCTGTGGCCGAAGGGCTTGCGCCGCTCAACCCAATCTCTCTGGCCCGACTCTTGCTTCCCAATCACGCCGCCGTTCGCGATGAAGCGGCCGAGTGACGCGCGGAAAGGACCTGCCATGGCTGATCAGATCCCCAAAGCTCCCGGCGCCAAGACAGCGGCGTCGGCGGCACCACGTGCAGACGAAGACCGTCCCAATAGCGGCAAGATCGAAAAGGGCCGCTCGATCATAGCGGTCGCATCCGGTAAGGGCGGTGTCGGCAAGACTTGGTTTTCGGTCACCCTGTGCCACGCCTTGGCACGTATCGGACAGAAAGCCCTGCTGTTCGATGCGGATCTGGGCCTTGCCAATGTGGACATCCAGCTCGGGCTGATGCCGGAACGGGATCTGGCCGGGGTGCTGCAAGGCCGACTGACCTTGAGCCAGGCCAAAGTGCGCTACGAGGACGGCAAGTTCGACATCATCGCCGGCCGCTCCGGCTCCGGCTCGATGGCGCAATTACCGGCCGCCCGTTTGATGACAATCGGCCAGGACCTTGTCCGAATGTCCGCAGCATACGATACCGTGGTGATGGATCTGGGCGCCGGTTTGGACAAGACCGTGCGGATGCTGACCGCGCGGGCCGGCACCACGTTGGTTGTCACCAATGCGGAGCCGACCTCGATCACCGACGCCTATGCCTTCATCAAGGTGACTCATCAGAATGACCCCGAGGCGGATATCCGGATCGTCGTGAACTCGGTCGACACCAAAAGCGAAGGCCTTCGGACCTATGAAACGCTCCGTAAGGCCTGCCAGAACTTCCTGCAGTTCGAGCCGCAACTCGCGGGCGTGATCCGACGCGACCGCAAGGTGCTGGACTCGATCCGCCAGCAGATCCCGATCCTGACCCGCACGCCGACAGCCGATGCGGCCATGGATGTGGAACAGATCGCCGATCACATTCTGGATCACCGGCCCCCGAGCCGGTGACGCCTCTCAGGTGAGCGACAGCACCGTCCCGCCCCCCTCCTCTTCGCCTGCGCCGCCCTCCGGCGGATCCGGCGGACCGGCACGTGCAACTCCGGCGTCGGCCACGCCGACATCGACCACTCCCAATCAACAGCAGCCGACACCAGGACAAAATTCCGGGGGGCCCTCCACTACCACCCCCCAACCCTCGTCGACCGGAAGTCAGCCGGCCGATCCAACCGCTGTCGGCCCCGAGCGGTCCGTTCCTCAGCGCGCCACGCCAACCAATCCGAATGTGGCGCAGCCCGCCCAGGGCCAGACGCCGCCTCAGCAGACCGCTGCGCCGCCCACTCAACCGCAGCAAGCCCCGCCGCCTATTCCGGCCAAAGCCGACGCTTTGCCACCGGATCTCGCGCGCGCACCGGCAGGCACCCAAATCCAGGGGCAAGTTCAGTCTGTTGACCATCAAGGACGCGCCACAATCCGGACCGAACAGGGCGTTGTACGTCTCGAACTGCCGCGCGGTCTGGCCGCTGAGCTGCTGCGTCCGGGAGGCACGGTGACGATCGAGCTTCGAGTTCCAAGCGCGCAGCCCGCCTTGGTGCGCTTGCTTCTCCCTCCGCCCGGCCAAACGGGTGCGACCGATGCGGCGGTTCGGACAGGTTCGGTCGAGCCGCGTCCGACGGTCCCGCTGGCGCTCGGCCGGATCATCACCGCGACCGTGGTTCCTGGCAACACCGGCCAACCGGCTGCGACTCCGCCACCTCAGGCGCCTCAGCTCCCTTCGATCCCGACCACTACCATCCAAGCCGGACCTCCTACTGCGGCTCCCGCACCGGCGCCAGCGGGCCTCACCGCGCCCCTAAACCCCGGACCAGCCAGTACAGCGCCGGTAGCACCAGCACCGCCGCAACCTCCCGTTCAAAGCGCGGTTGGGATTGCCGGGCGCATCGCGCAATATGAGGCAGGTAACGAGCGGGCGGCGCGCGGTTTGAGCCCCGCTGGATCACCCTCGACACCTTCCCAGGCGTCGCCCCAGAACCGGCCCCTGTCCTCACCCCAAGCGTCGCAGCAAACCGCATCCCAAACATCTTCACCGACCACCGCTGCAGGGTCGGGGGCCACCGCCTCGACATCGGCGACGCCTAACGCCCAGCAGGCCGCCAGCGGCGCCCTTTTGCAGAACGGATCGGTTCTCACCGTGCGGATCGCAGCGCTCGGCATGGATGTCGGGCGGCTGGACATGGCCGGGCGCACCCCTCTCACCCCGACCGGCCTGACCCCAAACACAGCGTCCGGAACACCGGTGATTCAAGGAACCATCGCTGGTGTGACCGGATCCGGCCGACCCGTGGTCCAGACCCCGTTCGGCTATCTCGCGCTTGATGCCAAAGCCGACGCGACGATCGGCAGCCGGGTCGCTCTGGACGTGCTGGGAACCCGTGGGATGGTCGGATCAACCACCGATCGGGCAGCCCCGCTCTCGGTTTTGGCTAGGGAATGGCCGGCCTTCGATGAAATGATGCGGGTCATGGAAGCGGTGGGCGGACCGGAAATGGCAAGCCAGGCCGCCCAGAACGCGGTTGCGAGGCCCGGTCCGCAATTGACCGCTGCCATCCTGTTCCTGATGACCGCATTGCGGGGCGGCGATCCCCGCGCCTTGATCCGGGCCGAAACCGCCAGGCTGCTTGAGAGCAGCGGTCGTGGCGGGCTGCTTGGCGCCCTGAATGACGACGTTCAGACCCTGACCCGCGCGACCGAACCCTCCGAGGCCGGTTGGCGCGCCTTTCTGATCCCCTTCGGCGACGAAGAGGCCCGTCGGCAAATGCGCATTCTGGTGCGCCAGGACGACCGGAAGCGCGACGGCGACGATAAGGGTGGTGGGCCCAAGGGCACGGCCTTTCTGGTCGATCTGGAACTGTCGCGGTTGGGCCCGTTCCGGCTGGACGGCTATGCGCGAAAGGATCTCATCGATCTGATGATCCGCACCACCAAGCCCTTGCCGTCGGGTGCGCGAGGCGACATACAGGCGTTGTTCCAAACCACGCTGGAACGGACCGGCATCACCGGCCATCTGCGGTTCCGGTCGGTTCCGGTCCTGCCGCCGTTGCCAATCGCCGATCTGGACGCAGCCATGACCGGCGACACCACCACCGTCACCGTCTGAAGACCGACCCGAGGTTCCATGCCGTCTCCCGCTCCCAAGCATCCGCCATTGCCGCCCGCAATCCTGTTCGATCTCGACGACACGCTGATTTCGGCGCACACCCATCCGCGGGAAACCTGGAAACATGCGATCGAAACCCTGCCGGATCGTCCGGAGCATATGGACCCGGAATTGACTTCGGCGGCGATCCACAAGGCGGCCAAATGGTTCTGGTCGGACCCGGTGCGTCATAAGACCGGGCGGCTCGACATCCTCAGCGCGAGGCGCGGCATCATCGGACGCGCATTCGAGGACGTGGGAGCCTTCGAGGACACGGTCTTGGAGGCTCTTGGCGCCCATTTCACCGAACTTCGGAGACAGCAGACGGCTCTGTATCCCGATGCGGTGGAGACGCTGGAAGGGCTTCGGGATCGCGGCATCCGACTGGGCCTGATCACCAACGGAAACAAAACCGAACAACGCGCCAAGATCGAGCGGTTCGATCTCGCGAAACATTTCGACCACATCCAGATCGAGGGGGAAATGGGCTTCGGCAAGCCGGAGGACGAAGCCTACGCCCATGCGCTCAAAAGCCTGGGGCATGACGTCAGCGACACCTGGATCATCGGTGACAATCTGGATTGGGAAGTGATTGTGCCGCAACGCCTGGGTTTCTACAGCATCTGGCGAGACCCGGTCGGCACGGGCCTGCCGGCCGACACCACAGCCAAACCGGACCGGATTCTCACTCGACTGGCGGAACTGGTGGAGACGTAACGCCTATCCGGTCGTCCGGTCCGCCCGCTCAGCCTCTCGTTCGGCCTTTGTCTTGGCTTTGATCTTCGGATAGATCGCGACGATGATCTCGCTCACCCTGTCATTTCGCGGATTGCCGAGCGGCAGCATCAGACGTTCGTATGTCGCGATCCAAAACCGCTCGACAAAGCGGAACTTGGCGAAAGACGGCTGCTTGTCGTCCAAGATCTCCGTATAGGCAGGCTCGGCAAAGCGGCGGAACATTTTCGGCATCTCGTCCAAGAACGTGCCGCTGATGGTCTTGCCGTAGACCCGCTCCAACTCCAGGCCCACCTGTTTGTACTGAATTCTGGGTCCTGGATGGTGGATGTCCACGAGCATCAAATTCTGCAGAAACGGAGCCAATTCGATCGGGCCCATTTCGCCCTCGCGCGGCATATCCCGCACACCCCGGATCTCGTCCCATATTTCAAGGATGTCCAGGAGCTCTTCGCGCTTTATCTTGGTTCTGTCGATTGGCATGTCCTCCCATAAAACGGGCCAGCCCGTTAGACAAGTCCGATCCGCACTCGACCCGGCCGGTCCCGAGTTCTAAGCTGGTTTTTTGAGTTCTGGAGGGCTGTCATGACCCAACCGCCGATCACCCAGCAGGTGACGTTCATCTACACAACGGACCTCGCCGCTGGTTCCGATTTCATAGCCAACAAGGTTGGGCTGAAACTGGTCCTGAACCAATTTGACACCTGTCACATCTTCCGCGCTGCTCCGAACGCCTTCATCGGCGTCTGCACAAACCGACCGCCCCCGGGGGAGCCGGGCGTGACCTATACCTTCGTCACCCCCGATGTGGATGGCATGTACGAGACCCTCAAGGCGCGCGGCGTCGTGTTTAACGGCCCCCCGGAGTTGTCCGAACGGTTCAACGTCTACGCCTGTTTCTTTGGTGGCATCGAAAACTATCGGTTCGAGATCCAGGAGTTCCGAAACCCAAACTGGCCGAAGCCGGAATGATTCGATGGCAGGATTCCGGCTCTTGGCAGAGTACGCCGTCCCGCTTGACGGGATAGATGAGCCGACCTTGGCTGAATTCGCCGCGTATTGGCGCAGGAAAGCGGGCAAACGCTCCTTTGCCACCCGCGACGACATCAGTCCAGGCGACTTGGTGGATGGCCTGGGATCAATCCGCATTGCTATGATCGAGCCGGACGGCAGCTTTCGCTTCCGGCTGTACGGCAGCAAGTCGACCAACCCCGACCAGGTCGACATGACCGGCAAGACCACAAAGGACTATGCGGACCGGGAGTTCGCCGCGTTGGTTGAGCGACACTACGGCATGGTCGCGGCCGACGGTATCGGCCGGTGCTGGCATATCGTCGGTGCGGTTGACGAAGGGCGCTACGAGTACCAACGTGTGGTCCTTCCTCTGAGCTATTCGGGCACCGAAATGGATGCCCTGATCGTCAAATCCGCCCGTATCAAAAACGAAGCTCTTCGCTGGGAGTCCTGAACACCGCCATGACCGATTTACCCCAGAAAACCGATCTTGCCGACTGGTCCGCAACCGAGCTGATCCACGGCTACCGCTCCGGCACCGTCTCTCCAGTGGAAGCAACCGAGGCGTCGCTCGACCGGATCGACCGTCACAATGACCGCCTGAACGCGTTCGTTCTGGTCGACGGCGACGGTGCGCTGGCAGCGGCCAAGGCCTCCGAGCAGCGTTGGCGTGCCGGAAGTCCGCAAGGTGTCATCGACGGGGTGCCCACCTCGATCAAGGACCTCTCTGTGACGATCGGCTGGCCGACCCTGCGCGGCTCGAAGTCAACCAATCCCAAGGGGCCTGACGGCAACGGCTGGACCGTGGATGCGCCTTATGTGGCGCGGCTGCGGGAACAGGGTGCGGTGTTCCTCGGCAAAACCACGACCCCGGAATACGGCTGGAAGGGTGTAACGGACAGCCCGCTGAGCGGGATCACCCGCAACCCCTGGGACGACACGAAAACCCCGGGCGGCAGTTCCGGCGGTGCTGCGGTGGCGGCGGCATCCGGGATGGGCGCGCTGCACCAGGGCTCGGACGGCGGCGGATCGATCCGGATGCCCTGCGGCTATACCGGCGTCTACGGCATCAAGCCGAATTTCGGGCGGATTCCCGCCTATCCGGCAAGCCCGTTCGGCACCCTTTCGCATGCCGGCCCGATGACCCGCACGGTCGCCGATGCGGCTCTCATGCTGACCGTGATGGCCGGACCGGATTATCGCGACTGGTACGGATTGCCGGACAGCGACGACGATTGGTGGCGCGCTTGCGCCATGTCGATCCGGGGCTGGCGCATCGGCTACAGCCCGGATCTCGGCACCGCGAAAGTCGACCCGGAAGTCGCCAAACTGGTTGAAGACGCGGTCGGTCTGTTTACCGAATTGGGCGCTATCGTCGAGCGGGTCGACCCGCCTTTCCCGGACACTGCCCGGTGTTTCAGGATGCACTGGTACGCGGGTGCCGCAAATCTGCTCGCCACCTTCAACGAGGAACAAATTGCCGTCCTCGATCCCGGCCTGCGGGAGATCGCGGAGGAGGGCAAATCCTATGCGTTGCTGGACTATCTGGCGGCGGTGAAGGAGCGGGAGGCGGTCGGCATGGCCATGAACCGGTTCCATGAGACTTACGATCTGCTGCTGACCCCGACCCTGCCGCAACCGGCCTTCGAAGCCGGACATGAAGTACCGCCGGGATCCGGCATGGAGCGGTGGCCGGACTGGAGCCCCTTCTCCTATCCGTTCAACCTCACCCAACAACCGGCGGCCTCAATCCCCTGCGGGCTGACCGAGGCCGGCTTGCCGGTGGGCTTGCAGATCGTCGGCGGCAAGTACCGCGAGGATCAGGTGCTGGCAGCTTCAGCGGCGTTTGAAAGCCTGCGCCCTATTCCGCTGCCGAAACTCTGACGGCACCAGCGGCAAGAAGTCTGTCCATGACGGTGGACGCGCGGACAATGTCGTCGGCGTCTTCGATCTGCAGGCCGGCGCTCTCGAACGCCTTCGCAACCCAGGTGTTGCAGGTGTGTGAGAGCGAGAAGCTTCCGGTCGCCGGATAGAACTGGCTATCGGGGTAGAGGCCTCGGCCGATCGCGGTGACCCGCGCCTTTCCGGACCGCCGGAAGGAGTCGGACAGATAGGTTTGCAGTCTGTCGAACTGAGCCTCGGTGAGCGTTACCGTCAGGAAGCTGCTGTCCACGTAGTAGTTCGCCGGATGGACCGGAACGCCGACGAGATGCATCACGGCAGGCGTCTCGCCGAAAGCCGCGTCGAGGATGACATCGAGGCTCGGATCGGGGTCCTGGTAGAACGCTTCGTCTCCCCAGCCGAATTCGATCCATGCGACATTCGCTCGGCGAAAATCCGCAACCTCCGGAATCTCGGACGCGTCCAGGTCATTTTTTTGGATCGCAATTCCGATATGCCAACCGAGATTGACCACGACAACCTCGACAGCAAACGCGGATCGGGACAAGAGCAGAAACCCGATAACGACCAAAAGAACTCCCGCCACCCGCACCTCCCTCGGTTTCAAGGAGCCTGCTTGGCTAACAAGCCGTAATTCCTCGGACATACGGCACTTTAGAAGCTGTTCAATAGCCCACAGTCAATCTTGGGCGACGATCGCTACGCGCGTAGGGCCCGACCCGGCCGGTTGCCGGTCGCGCCATCCGTGTTCCAGACCTCGCGGCCGTTGACAAACACATGGGCGATGCCGGCGGCGGGCGTGGCGCCGGCTTCGAAAGTGGATAGATCCTTTACAGTCTCCGGATCGAACACGCAGATATCTGCAAATTTGCCCTCGGCGATCTCCCCGCGGTCGACCAGACCGAATTCCGAAGCCGACAGCGAGGTCATCTTCCGGACCCCCTCCTCCAGGCTGAACAATCCCAGATCCCGAGCGTAATGGCCCAGGATCCGCGGGAACGTTCCCCAGAGCCGCGGATGCGGCTTCTCGTCATGGGGCAGGCCGTCGGAGCCGATCATCGAATCCGGATAACTCAGGATCCGCTGCACATCGGCCTCATCCATCGAGAAGTAGATCGCCCCCGCCGGCTGCAGCCGTTCCGCCGCCTCGAACTTGTCGCAGCCGAACTCACGGGCCAGATCGTCCAGGTCCCGTCCGGCATACTCCGGATGCGGCACCGACCATGTGACCAGAACCCGCTTGGAGATCTCGATCGAGTCCGGTTTCAGCACGGTCGACGACGCGTGGTAGGGATAGACATCCAGGCCGATCTTTTGGGTCTTCCTATATTTGTCGAACAGCTTCAGGGTCTCGGTTGAGCGGCCCCAATTGTTCTTTCCGGTCACTTTGTGGTGAGAAACCACGACCGGCACCCCCGCCTCCCGGCCGATCAGGAAGGTCTCCTCCAGGCTGTCCATCACCCCGTCCGCTTCGTCCCGCATATGGGTGACATAACGTCCGCCATGAGCCTTGAGCGCGCGGGCGATCTCGATGATCTCCTCGGTCGGCGCCTTCTCCGACGGTTTGTACCAAAGCCCGGTCGACAGCCCGCAGGCACCAGCCTCAAGCGAGGCTTCGAGCTTGCCGCGCATCGCCTTGATCTCGTCCGCGTCCGCTGCCCGGTCGAGCCGGTCCATCACGCCCACACGCAGGGTCGAGTGCCCGACCAGGAAGGCCGCGTTCACCGCCGCCGGCGCCTGATCGACGGTGTCCAGGAACGCCCCGAAGCTGTCGAACGTCCACCAGCTTTCATCCCCAAGAAGATCCAGCGGCGGCGGTGGGCGCTTGGTCATCTTCAGCGGCGCCAGAGAAATCCCGCAATTGCCGACCACGACCGAGGTCACGCCCTGGCTGACCTTCATATCCATGCCCGGCATCGAGAGCAGCGCCCGGTCGTCATGGGTGTGCACATCCACGAACCCCGGGGCCACCACCTTGCCGGCGACGTCCACCCGCCGCCCTGCCCGGGTAGCCGACAGGTCGCCGATTGCGACGATCCGATCGTCCGTCACCGCGACATCCGCCTTCAGGCGCGGTGCTCCGGTCCCGTCGATGACGGTCCCTCCGGAAATCACAAGATCGGCGGTGGCGGGTGCGGTCATGACGGTCCTCCTGAAATGAGCGGAGAGCGTAGGCAGGCAGGCGGGGTTGGGCAAGGGATCAAGGGCTGCCCGACTGCTCCGAAGTTTTAACCTCTCCTTGCCCCAATCCCTCTCCCCGCCGCATGCTCGGCCCCGACAAAAGCGAGGGAGCGCGCACATGACCGATAAGACCATCGCCGATTTGATCGAGGACCGGTTCGGGTTGCCGTCCGAGTATGGACGCGACATGCCGGCGGAGGGGGAAATCGCCGCGCTGTTGACCCATCGCTCTCATCGACGGTTCAAGTCGGACGCGGTGCCCGACGACGTGCTGCGGATCGCACTGGCCGGCGCATTCTCAGCGCCCGCCAAGTCGGACCTGCAACAGGCTTCGGTGATCATCGTGAAGGACCCCGCAGTCAGGGCGAAAATCGACGCGCTGGTGGGTTCTCAGGACTGGATCCCGAACGCGCCCGCCTTCCTGGTATTCTGCGGCGACAATCATCGGATGCGGCTGATCTCGGAGGCGCGGGGGACACCCTACCCGAACGGTCATCTGGACAGCTTTCTCAATTGCGCCGGGGATGCCGCGATCGTGCTGGCGACCTTCGTTCGGGCGGCGGAGGCGATGGGACTCGGCTGCTGTCCGGTCAGCGTGATCCGCGACAAGATCGAAGAGGTGTCGGAGCTGCTGCAATTGCCGGATCACGTATTCCCGTTCGCCGGCATGGGTGTCGGCTTTCCGTCGGCAGCCGGCCACATCTCGTTGCGTCTGCCGCCATCGCTCAACGTCCACACCGACACATATAACGACGAAAACATCATCACGGAGATCGACGCCTACGACCGGCGCCGGCATGCGCGCCACGCGACCCCGCCGGAAAAGCAGCGAATGACCAAGGAATTCGGGGTAGCGGAGTTCTACGGCTGGTCGGAAGACAAGGCTCGGCAATATGCGACCCCGCAACGTAAGCAATTGGCAGCATTCCTGAAATCGAAAGGCTTCGGGTTAGATTGATTCTTGATTCTCGAAGTCAAAACTTCTCCGGTTTGCATTTTCCGCGTAATTGCTTAGGCTGTTGGGCGAATGACCGCGAAAAGCGGCATTGGACACTTAGCTGTGTTCAACGAATGACAAGGGAGGACTTAATGACCGTCTCAAGACGCAATCTCTTTGCCTACGCATTCGCCGGTATTGCTGCGTTGGGCTTAGCATCCGGATCGGCTTCGGCGAAGGTTGAAGGTGACACCATCATTCTTGGCTCGGCGATTTCGCTGACCGGCAAGTACGCGACCAACGGCATCCATGCCCAAAACGGCTACGAGTTCGCCGTCAAGAAGATCAATGACGCGGGCGGGGTCACCGTCAACGGCAAGAGCTACAAACTCAAGGTCACCTATTACGACGATGAGTCGACGCCGGCCCGTGGTGCCCAGCTCGCCGAGCGGCTGATCAATCAGGACGGCGTGAAATACATGCTTGGCCCGTACTCTTCCGGTCTGACCAAGGCGATCGCACCGGTCACCGAGAAGTACGAGATCCCGATGGTGGAAGCCGAGGGCGCCTCGCGCTCGCTGTTCACCCAGGGCTACAAGTACCTGTTCGCCGTGCTGTCCACCTCCGAGCAGTACCTCGCCAGCTCGATCGAACTGGCCGCCGAGGTCGCCAAGAACCAGGGCAAGGATCCGTCCGAGGTCAAGATCGCGATGGCGTTCGAAAACGATCCGTTCTCGCTCGATGTCCGGGCCGGCGTGGTCGACGACGCCAAGAAGTTCGGCATGCAGATCGTCATCGACGACAAGCTGCCGCGTGACCTGTCCGACATGACCGCGACCCTGACCAAGGTGAAGGCGTTGAAGCCGGATCTGCTGGTCGTCTCCGGTCATTCCAAGGGTGCCGCCACTGCTGGCCGGCAGATCCAGGAGCTGAAGATCGAGACACCGATGATCGCGATGACCCACTGCGAGGCGGC
>CALAHL010000438.1 GCA_937891725.1 uncultured Rhodospirillaceae bacterium
GCTGATCGGCCGGGTTGACGGAGCGTTCCGGGAATATGCGGGGGATGGCGCCAAGTTCACCAAACGCGCGTCGGCCATGGTGGCGCCAGGAGAAAACCTGTCCCTGACCGTCGATGGCCCGTTCTGGGTGCGCCGATCCCTCACCGGGCTCGCCGTCGCAATCGTTGCGGAGTCCGAGCCGGAGGATCTCTCGGCGTTGGATCCGGCACTGTCCTCGGATGAGATGCAAACCGCAGCTCGAGCCCTTGCGACCGACGCCGTCGCAGTCACCGTCACGACAGAAAATCTGAATCCGCTTCCGTAAAATTTGATTGTCGTCGTGAAACAACCCTGCGTCATCCATAGCCCGTGATGTGTGTTCCACGGCTCTGGAGGCGGAGATGTCCTCATCGAAAAAGTGCGCATGGAGCGGCTTGGGTCCACTGTGTCTGTTGGCCGGTCTGCCGGCGGTTCTGTCGGGATGTGTGACGGCTCCGCAAAGTCCGACAGACGAGGGGATCGGGTACCGCCAGGCGCGATTCCAGCAGGTTCAGCAGATACGGGCCTATCGGGAATGCCGAGACCACGGGGTTGAGGTGGATCGTCGGGCCCGGACGGCTGCGCGCGCCGGCGGGTATCTCGCATCGGCACGGATTCTGGAAGGCTGTGAAACCGATCTCGGATCGGCCGCGGCGACCCTCGCGGTCGAGGAACGGATGCGGGCGTTCGGCCTGGCTGTGCAAAACCGGCTCAAGGGTGGCGATGTCGAAGGCGCGCGTGCGGCGCTGGACCGGTTCCGGGAGGGTTTCACCGGCCGGGATCTCTATTTCGAAGACGGAACCTCCTTTCTGGACACGATGGAGGCACTGTTGGCCGCGGGCGGCGATGGCGGCCGCGCGCCACCATCCACGGCCAATCTTCCGACCGCGCTCAAGGATGAGCTGCGTCGCGTTGCCGAGTGGAGGCGGCGATGAGATCCCGACCGTTTATTCCGATCCTGATCCTTGGAGTGATGCTTGGCCTTGGGGGGCTAGCGTCCCCGGTTGCCGGACAGAGTTCGGACACCGATTCGACCTGGCGACCGACCGCCACAGAACGCCTGGTCAGACTGCCGGCCGGATATCTGGAACGGGCGATTGAGCAGGATTACCAGGCTTCGGGGCTGGCGCGGGCGATCGAAGACACCGGAGCGCAACTGCGGGCGCGCGCCGTCGGCCTGTCCGATCTGCAGGCCTTGGCGCGGACGTCGGTTGGGGCTGCACGGGATGAGGTCCGGCACCGCGCTTTGATCGAAAAGCGGGCGTATGTGGACACGATGGGCCGCCAGCTCGATCTGGAGCGGGAGCGCATCGAGACGCGGGTCGCGGTGTTCGAACGTTTGCTCGACGAGGTGGAGCGCAGCGACGCGCCGGTGACCGAGCAGGACCAGGTCTTGGAGGCCAATCGGGCTGCAGCTCTGGAGCGGTTTGAGGGAAGCCGAGCGCGGATCGACATGGCCTTGTTGGAGGGCGGTGCGGCCGAACGGAGCACTTACGCCACCGAGTATGGCAAACACGCCGACGCGTTGCGCGCGCTGTCGGAGGCGATTGACCGGCATCCGATGAACGCCGCTCCCGAACTGGACGGCAAGCCGCTGGATCGGACAGCGCATCTCCGGCAGCTGCTGATCGCCGCCGAAACCGAGCGGGCCTTGCTGGAACAGCGGCAGCTGGTGGTGTCCTACATGGCGCGGCTGGTGGCGCTGGATGCCATGGCGCTGGCCGATGAGATGGCCCGGCGGGAGGCCGCCCAGACCGGACGCCCGGAGGACCGCGACCTGACTCTCGCCGTCGACGCTTTCGTCAACTGACCCTCAATTCCGAAGGAGACCGAGATGACCCGATCCGTCCTGATCCTGACCGCGGTGCTGCTCGCGACCGTCGCTGGCCCGATCCAGGCCGCATCGCTCGAAAATCTGGAGCGGGAGCGGGCGCTGCTGATCTCCACATTGCTCGACCCCGCGCTCGACGCCGAGGAGCGGGCGACCCGGGTGGAGACCGCCCGGCGGCGGCTGGTCGACCTGGAAGCGCTGACGTTGCGCGATCCGACCGTGCGGGAAGACCGCAGGCCGATCGCCCGGCGTGCCTTCGCGGATTATGACCTGACCTTTCTCGGCCATGCGTCGCTTGAACGCGGGATCGCTCCGATCGATCTGTGGATGGAGCGCCTGGGACTGTCGAGCGCCCGGATCCTCGCCGCCCGGGTCGGTCGGCGATGAGTGCGCTCCGCGCCTGCGGCGGTGATCTCAACCGGGCGCTTGCGGTTCTGTTGAGCGGGATCGCTCTTGGTCTCGCCGTCGCGGTCGCCGTGACCTCGTACCCGGTGCCCAAGATCTCCCAGGCGGCGTTCGGGGTGGTCGGCTGGATCTTCCCGACACTTCTCGCCGCCTTGATTCTGCTCGGGATGGTGTCGATCCTCCGGCTGTGGCGGTGCAGTGCATCCGCTTTCTGGCGCCAGACCGGGTTGCAGGCGGCGTCCTGCATCGCGACGCTGGCGCTGACCTGCACGCTGCTCGGGATCAGTCTGGGGATCGGCGCGCTCGCCGAGACACCGCTGACACCGGACACCGTCACCCAGGTGATTTCCGCGCTGACCGACCGGTTCAGCATGGCGTTCATGACCACCGTGATCGGACTGCCGGTCTCGGCCCTGATACGCTCGGCTGTCCTTATCCTGTCGGCTCGGGGGCACGCGCAGGAGGGTCGATCATGAAATTCCTGCTCTTCAACTTTGTGACGGGCGGTGCGCTGGTCTATCTGGTGCTGGCGGGCGGTCCGCCAAGCGTGGCTATCGAAGGCTCGCAACCCGTTCGCACGGTGTCCGCCACCGCCGCGTCGGATCCCGGTCAGCAGGGGGGGGCGGGAGGCTCCGCCGCCGGAACCGGCCCCGCCGCCCATCGTCTTGGATGCTGATCTAGAACCCGAGTCGGAGCCCGCTCCTGAACCCGAGCGCGCAGGTGCCCCGACCCCGGCCCCGACGCCTATTCAGGCCCCAGTTCCAGCCCAAGAGGAAGATGTCCTGGCGGAGGCACAACCCGCTATGATGTCACCGTTGGAGCGCAGCCTGATGCTGCGGGATCTGGCGCGCGACATGGACGCGAAATTCCTGCAACGCAATTAGGAGCGAGAGGCATGCGACCGGTGCGGGCAGCACGGATCTTCGAGCTGGGAGCGCCCCTCGCAATGGCGGCGACGATCTTGGTGGCGGCTGTCTCGCAGAACAGGGCGCCCGCTCCGACGGTCGCCGATGCTCCGTCGCACATCGCACGGCCCGAACCTGCGGCGCCGTCGGGCCCGTCCGTCGACCTGCTGCACCTGGTCTCGATCACCCTGCCACCCCTGCCCGCCGACACCGGTGGACATGCGGTAGAGCCGGTTTCGGAGATCTCCAGGCCCAAACCCAATACCCCAGAACTGACCAAACCCGCCGCCCCGAAACAGGGTGAGGCCACGCGCTCCTCGACCAAGGTGACGCCGCCGCGCGCGCCGGCGATCAAGGCTCCGACGATTTCGACGCCGGGCCTGGTACCGGTGGCCCGGGTGGTCCGTCCGACCCGCCGAGATGCGCGGGACGGGGCGGTTCTTCTGGAGGCGATGGCTCGCGGGGAGGCGCCCGGCATTCGGATCGACTGGCCGGCCTATCGTGCCGATCGGGACACCTTGCGCGCATATCTGACGCGCTGCGCGGGCTGGCGGGTGCTGTTGTCGACCGGCGAGGCGCTGTGGTCCCTGGAGGAAGAGCCGGGCACGAATTGGACGCCCCCGCAGGCCACTTCCGGCTACATGCGGCAGGTCACAGGCACCGAGGAAACGGTTGCGTCCGAACTGATCGGCCGGATCCGGCAGCGGCATGATCTGACGGGCGGACAGACCGTCGCCGTGGTCGCCCGGGCGTTCGACGCGCGCCTGATCGGCGGGCTGGCCAATCTGTTCGGCGCGGAAACCGTCACAAAGAACCAGGTGTCCGGCCGCTACGTTATCGACGGTTCTTCGGTGCAGGTTTCCGGCTTTCGGATCGGAGACCGGGCGGTTCCCGGCGTGATCGATCTGGGGCGGATCCGGCAATGCGGTTAAGGGCGCCTTTTTCTGCTCGCGGGGCTTTGTGGCTGCGGCTCCATGGCAGGGCTCCCCCTATCGGAGACCGGGATCCGGTCGGACCCCGCTGCCCCCGCTCCGCCGCCGGCGGTTGGCTTTCACGTGAGCGAGGGGTTTTGGGCGGCGGCACCGGCGTGTGTCGTGGTTTTGCCGAGCGGGTCACGCACGGCGCCCGCGTTCCGCGGCAAGGCCCGTCTGGTCGAGCGGGCGGTGGCGCGTCAGGCCTTCGAGCGGTTTGACCGGGTCATCGGCCCGGACAACAGAGAGGCTCTGGCGCACAATCTGGCGCTCGACCTGTCCGATGATGAGGACCGCCGCAGGTTTGCCGAACTGACCGGGTGTCAGCATGGGATCACGGTTGCGTCCGAGGGTGGCGTGGAGTGGGCCGTGGTCTGGACCGAGGCTCGGGTTCACGTCGAAATCTCGCTCGCGACACTGGCTGACGGTGAACGGCTCTGGCAAGCCCGTCATGAGGCGCGACGCGGAGATGGCGGTCTGCCGATCTCCCCCTTGTCCGTGCTGATGGCGACGGGTTTGGCGGCGACCTTCGCGCAGGACGAAGAGGTGATACCATCGCTGATCGACGATGCGGTCCGCCGAGCCTTCGTCACACTTCCGGACGTTCGGGTGGGATGGATCGGGCGCGGGTTGTCGACGGCGCACACCGATGGTATCGCGCAGGGAGGGTGAGGCGTTTGATGGGTCGACACGGCCGGCCTCTTGGAGGTTGCGGTGAATTGGGATGACTTCCGATACTTCCTGGCGGTTGCCGCCGAAGGCAGCCTGTCCGCCGCTGCCCGGGTGCTGCGGGTCAATCCTGCGACTGTCAGCCGTCATGTCGATGCTCTGGAGGAGCGGTTGGCGGTGCGGTTGTTTGACCGACGGCAGGACGGCTACACCATAACGCCCGGCGGTGAGAAGCTGTTGGAATGTGCGCGGACCATCGAGTCCGAGATTTTTGCGCTTTCCCGCGCCTTCGATGCCGAGGATCGGGGCCTGACCGGGACCGTCTCGGTGACCGCGACCGAATCCCTCACCGTTCCGTTTCTGATTCCCAATCTTCCGCATCTTAGAGATCGGTATCCTGGCATCAGACTTCAGTTGGTCAGCGACTACCGCCTGCTCAACCTGTCGCGGCGGGAGGCGGATGTGGCGATCCGATTGGCCCGCCCGCAGCAGGGCGATCTCGTGGTGCGCAAGATCGGCAGCATGGGATTTGGACTCTACGCCTCAACGGCCTATCTGGCGGCGCAGGGGATGCCGGAAACGGTCGCCGATTTGAAGGAGCATGCGGTGATCGACTGGCTGGACGGTTATCCGGAATCAGCTCCGGTCGTCTGGCTTCGGCAGGCGCTGGAAGGGTGCGCCCCGGCGTTCGCCACCAACCCGGCCAGCGGACGGCTGGCGGCAGCAAAGGCCGGAATCGGGATCGCCTTGGTCCCCTGCATGGTTTCGGAAGGGGCGGGGCTGGTCCGGGTTCTCCCCGACGTCGAAATCCCTTGCGTCGACCTCTGGCTGCTGGTGCATCGTGACCTGGCCCGGATCGCGCGGGTGCGCGCGGTGCTCGATTTCATACACGATCGCGCTCGGGTCGATGCGGATCGGATCGGGGGGCGGAGCTGAAATCACCACTTAGCGATTTTCATTTCAACGCGATTTCAAGCGCTTGTTAAGTCAACCTTGAATGCGTTTTTAATTGTCTTGATTCGGGTGTGTGGTTTCTGTTCTCTGGTCCTGAGCGGAGCGCACAGGAATAGAAATTTCCGTCCGCCTCTCCCTGCCTGTGAATATCGTGTGGACAGTTCCAAAATTTCCATATGGAACACATTCGATGCCATTTCATCTTCGACGAGGCCATTTCGTCACCGCAACCTTTCATTCGGAAAGCCGTTTCTCGATTGTGGCTTTTGTGCTGCATTTGATTCGAATACGGTTATCCACAGTTTTATGTAGCCTTTTGATTTTTATGGCGTTTTCTTTTCAGGTTGTGGCCGCACAACAATTGGTCGATTTGGAGTTGGTGTTTGCGGCGGATGGTTCAGGTTCGATCGACGACGATGAACTGCGTTTGCAACGCGAAGGCTATGCCGCCGCCCTTGCGGATAGCCGAGTGCTTTCGGCCATTGGGTCGGGCCTGCACGGACGTATCGCGGTGGCCTATGTCGAGTGGGGTGGACCGGCCAGCCAGCACACGATTGTCGACTGGACCGAAATCGCGACGTCGGAGGATGCCAGGGCGTTCGGCGAGCGGCTAGTTTCGGCCCCACGCGCGGCCATCGGGTACAACTCGATCAGCGAAGCGATCGCCTATTCCGCCGACCTGATCGCCACCAATACTTTCGAAGGGGACCGCAAGGTGATCGACGTCTCCGGCGACGGCCCGCAGATCGGGGGGCGATCGCTCGACCTGATCCGCGATCAGACGGTGGCGATGGGGATCACCATCAATGCGCTGGTGGTCGGAAACCGCTCCGCCCATCGCGGGCCAAGCGGGGAGCCGCTGGAGGAGCATTATCGCTTTGATGTGATCGGCGGGCTCGGTGCCTTCGTGGTTGTGGCCGACGAGGCCAGCGGATTCACTGACACTTTGCTGGGCAAGATGATCCGGGAGATCGCCGATCGGACTCCGACTGGCCCGTCTCAGGTGCAATTTGCACGGGGCTCGCTTGCGCCGGCCGACTGATCGCCCCATTTTGCGGGGATGACAAAGACAGCCCCCCGGACCTATCAGGATTTGCCGGATCAAACTCTTGATGTCACCGGCCTGAAATGCCCGTTGCCGGTTCTCAAGGCCCGTAAGGCCCTGTCCGGCATGGCGGCCGGAACGGTTCTTGAGGTCTTGGCGACCGACCCGGCCGCGACCCTGGATTTCCGGCATTTCTCGAAACAGTCCGGCCACGACCTGCTGCTGTCCGAGACCGAGGGCGAGGTCCTGCGGTTTCTGCTGCGGCGCGCCGGGTAAGAGGGCGCGCCGCCACCCGAACGATTCGCCTTACAGGTTTTGCGCGCCGTCGACCGCGATGGTCTGGCCGGTGACCCAGTAGGCGGGCACCGACATCAGGAAGGCGCCGACCGCACCGATTTCCTCGGGCTTGCCCATGCGGCCGAACGGGATCTTGTCGAAGGTGGCCTGATATTTTTCCGGCTCGTGCTTTTTGCGGACATCCCAGACCCCTCCAGGGAACTCGATCGAGCCCGGTGCGATGCAGTTTACCCGGATACGATCCGCGGCCAGGGTCTGGGCGTGGGATTGGGTGAGTTGAATCACTGCCGCCTTGACCGCACCGTAGGCGATATTGCTGCTGGCCCCGATCCCGGAGATCGACGAGATGTTCAGGATCGATCCGCCACCGGCTTTCTTGAAGTACGGCACCGCCGCCCAGGTGGCGCGGACCACCCCCATCAGATCGACATCCATGCCCTTCTTCCAGCCGTCCTCGGTATCGGTATTGCCGAAACCGCTCGGGTTGTTCACCAGGCCGTCGAGCCCGCCGAAGGCGTCTGCGGCCGCCTCGACATAGGCTTTGAGGGCGTCCGGATCGGCCACGTCGCAGGCTGCGGTGTGGACCTCGGCGCCAAGATCCTTCAGCTGCCGCTCGGCCGCCTTCAGGCTTTCGGCTGTCCGCCCGCAGACAGAGATGCGCGCGCCCTCCTTGGCGCAGGCCTCGGCGATGGCGAAGCCGATGCCACGGGTGCCGCCGGTGACGACGATTGCTGTGTTGGTGAGGCCGAGATCCATTATGGCGTTCTCCGGAAAGGGTGGGACTTTCTGGATACGACATCCCACGCCCCACGTCATCTCCGGCCGCCTGAAAGGCGAACCCCCTCGGCCGACCCACCGAAACGGGTCAGCCGAGGGGGCGGGTGGGCTCCGGCAAAGGGGGGCAAAGCCGGGCCACCGGGCGGCCGAACGGGGCAGGCCCGGCCGTTCTGATCGTGCTCTAGGCCGATTTGCGCGCGGCTCGGAGGAAGTCTTCAACCTCCGCCCGCAGAGTCTTAGCCTGATCGGAAAGCGATTCCGCCGAGGTGTTCACCTGGCGGGCCGCCGCATCGGTTTCCCGCGCCGACAAGGCGACGCTTTCGGTGCTGCGGGCCACCTCATTGGTGCCGGTCGAGGCCTCCTGCACGTTGCGGGAGATCTCGCTGGTCGCAGCCGATTGCTCCTCCACCGCCGCCGCGATCGAGTTGGTCACGGTCGAGACGTTGGAGATCGAGCTGACGATGGTCCGGATCGCGGTGACCACGCTATCGGTTGCGGCCCGCATGGCGCCGACCTGCTCCTGAATCCGCTGGGTCGCGCGTCCGGTCTCGTTGGCGAGCGACTTCACCTCGCTTGCCACCACGGCGAAGCCCTTGCCGGCGTCCCCGGCGCGCGCCGCCTCGATCGTGGCATTCAGAGCCAGGAGGTTGGTCTGCTCGGCGATGCCGGTGATCAGATTGCCGACCGAGCCGATCTCGTCGGCCGCCTTCGAGAGTGCTGTGACCAGCTCATCGGCGGTCGCCGCTTCCCGCGCTGCGGCACCGGTCACCTGGTTGCCTTCCTGGACTTGACGGGTGATCTCCTCGATCGAGGCCGCCAGTTCCTCCGCCGCCGAGGCAACGGTTTCGACATTGGAGGACGCCTCCTCCGTCGCCGCGGCCACGCTGGCGACCTGCTGGGTCGTAGAGGACGCGAGCGTGTTCAACTGCCCGGAGGTATCCAGCAGTTGGGAGGCGGCATGGGCCACCTCATCGACCACGGTGCCGACCTTGGTCTCGAACAGATCGGTCAGCTTGGAGAACGCGTCGACCCGGTCCCCCATGCTGGTGGTCGCCGTGTTGATCCGGTTCGCACTGTTGAGGTAGTGCCCTGACAGGCCCTCGGGCCGGATCAGACGGAAGAACTTGCCGCTGGCGACCGACTCCATCGCAGCGCCCGCCTCGCGGACGAAGGCGTCGGTCACGTCGATCATCCGGTTGGTCGTGTACAACATGGTACCCAGCAACCCGCCTTCGTCGATCATCACCAGACGGCGCTCGAACGCGCCTTTGGAGACGGCCTCGCACACCGCCGATGTCTCGACGATCCACTTTTGGGTTTTGGCATGACTGCGCAGGGCCCAGAGCGCGCCGATCACACCGAGGGCGCCCGCGACGCCACCCGCGATCTGCGCGCCCGCGACCGGCACGAAGGGAAGGCCCGCCGCGAGGGCGGAGCCTACGAGGCTGACGAGGGCCGCCAAGCGGATGTTAGAGAGCGAGCACGAACCGGTCATAATCGACCTCCTTCTTTGTCAGCATGGCATGCAGGGTATCGGTTGCTTCCAGCATGCCGTCCTTGCGGTTATTCGGGCGGTCCTCGATCTGCTTGAGGTCGCGGTACAGCGTCTTGATGGAGGAGACCGCCGTGTCTTTGGGTTTGCGCCGGTTGGAATGAAATCCAACGATTTCGCCATTTGCTCCGAAGCTGGGCGTGACATGGGCCAGCACCCAGTAGTGATCCCCGTTCTTCGACATGTTCACCACGTAGGCGAAGATCTCGCCGCCCGCCTGGATCGTGTCCCACAGGAGCTTGAAGATGCAGCGCGGCATGTCGGGATGCCGGATGATGCTGTGCGGGGCGCCGATCAGATCCTTCTCGTGATAGCCCGAGAGCCGGATGAACACGTCGTTGCAGTAGACGAGCCGGCCCCTGGCATCGGTTTTCGAGACGATCATCTCGTGGGCGTGAAACGGGGCCTCTCGACCCGTGGGGGTTATCTTGTCGGCCATCTACCTCTCCTTCGATGACTTGGCGAAATGCGCGCCAATCGATCCGCTGAGAGTGAGCCCGCAAAGGTAACGAGAGATTAACGGGCTGCACTATTGATCTATGTCAATTTTGTCGTCGACTCGGCCGTGCTGTTGCCGTCGTCGGCTCCTCCCAAACCGCCTGAACAAGTGCCTGCTGGGCCAGCAGCGCCGCCAGGATCTCCGGGTCGAAATGCTCCGGGCGGGTTCTGTCGTCGCCCTCCAGGATGATTTTCAGGGCGGTCTTGTGGTCGATCGGTTTCTTGTAGGGCCGCAGCGCGCGGAGCGCGTCATAGACATCGGCAACCGCCGTGATCCGGGCGGCCAAGGGGATTTCGGTCCCGGAGAGCCCGTCGGGATAGCCCGATCCGTCGAATTTCTCATGATGATGGCGCGCCGCCTGAACGGCGGCGTCGTCGGGGCCGTATCCGGCGTTGATCAGGATCTGCGCGCCGTTGACCGGATGTCTCTGAATCTCGAGAAGCTCCTCGGGCGTCAGCGGGCCGGTCTTGCCCAGAATCTTTGCGGGAATCGCGAATTTTCCGATGTCGTGCAGGGACGCGGCCTGGATCAGCGCCGTCACCTCCTCGACATCAAGCCCGAGAGCGGCCCCTAGAATACCCGAGATCTCCCCGACCTTGCCTTCATGTGCGTGCAGAACCTCGTCTGACACCTGTCGAACCGCGCTGAACAAGGCGACCGCAACATCGAACCCGCTGGTGTCGTGCGGCGATATCGAGGCCGTGTTCAGCCGGCTTTGAGCCTTAGCCAGAGACCGTCGCATTGCTGTGCTCCCGGAGTGATTGGGGGGCCGGCCAGGGGGCAGATCCGGAACTCTGCAGCAACGCTGCACACCTACGGCCGATACGCGACCATTGCATCCAGTCATGAAGAATCGTTTAAGACGGATAGCCGACCGACGAAAAATCTATCCGATGGTCAAAATCCCGTCAGGGCATCCCGTCGGTGCCGGCGCCGCAGATGATCGCGCAGATCGTCTCGCCCGGACGGATCGACACCGCACGGGTCTGCAAGGCGGCGATGGCGGCGGCACCGCTGAGCTCGGCGGCGATCCCGCATTCGAACCACAGCCACCGGGCAGCCTCTTCCATGGCGCCGTCGCTGACCAGCACCAGTTCGTCCACATGGCGGCTGATCAGATCGAAGTTCAGCGGCTCGGACCTGCGTGGGGCGAGGGTGCCGGCCTTGGTGTCGATCCGGTCGAGCGTGACCAGTTCGCCCGCCGCACGGCTGGCATGATGGGTCGGCGCACCGCGCGGCTCAATCCCGATGATCCGGATGCCGGGTTTCAGCGCCTTCAGTGCGGTGGCGACCCCTGCGATCAGCCCGCCGCCGCCGATAGCGACCAGCACCGCGTCGACATTAGGGATCTGGTCGGCGATTTCCAGCCCGATGGTGCCTTGTCCCGCCACCACGCTGGGCGGGGCGAACGGGTGGACGAAGGTCATGCCGCTGGTCTCGGAATCGGCGATCGCCGCTTTCGCGGCTTCATCGAAAACCAGGCCTTCGATCACCACTTCCGCCCCCCAGGCGCGCAGGGATTCGGCCTTTGAGACCGGGGCCGAGGACGGCAGGTAGACCCGCGCCCGGGTGCCGCCGATCGCGG
>CALAHL010000439.1 GCA_937891725.1 uncultured Rhodospirillaceae bacterium
TTTTGCACGACGACCACCGCTCTTTCGGGGCGAGAAGTCCACGAAACTGTCTCCGTCCTCGGCAGATAAACCGCTGGACTGTGCAGCGTTCAGCCGCACGACCCCAGCGGCCAGGATGCGGCCGATCTCGGCAAGGCGCGCCTCGGATGACATGCGCTCAGGGCATAGGGGGTTGGGCCCCGAAACCGGGCCTTCGAGAGTGGATGACATGGCGACTTTTCGCGATTGGGATGATGGTCAAAAGGTATCGCGAAATCCGAAAAACACAAGTCGTTCAATATCTTGTGGACAGTCTCGGCTTATGAGAAGCACCGCGCAAATCTGCGCACGCGCTCCGTCGCCCCCATGGCTGACGTAGACTGTTTCGGGCGCGAATCAGCGCGCTTCGCCGCCCATGAACTTGTCGAACGTGTCGAGCGTCGGTTCTTCCTCGAGCTCAGCCATCTCCCACCGCGACGGCGCGCGGTCGGGATAGAGCAGCAGCGAAATCGACATCTCATTGCCGGGCGAGAACACGGTCATTTCACGCACCGGCTCGGAACCGGCCCAGACACCTGCCGGGTGGTGATAGCCGTGACGGCCCGTATCCCAGTCCACCTCCTGCGCGGCCAGAGAAGCTGGCGGCAACTCGGTAACGACCTGCCGTGCGCGATAGAACACGCCGGATTTCAGCAGCGGTTCGCTGGACCAGGCCCAATCGATGAAGCCTTCCTTGCCGACCACGATCATGGCGCGCTTGTCGGTGATGGTCATCCATTTCAGGATGGCCGCAGTCAGCGACACGGCATAGCGGTCCGACAACTCGGTCATCACTTCGATGTCGATTGCCCGCCCCTTGATCTGGGCGCGGAAGTCATCAAGCGGCATCAGAAGGTAGGAGGCAAAGGTGTTGGCCTCGCCCTCGATCTTGGTCACGCTCTCGTCCCAGTCCGCCATGTTCCGATTGGTGCATTTGAGGCCGGCGGGATGGGCATGTCTGTGGAGCAAATAGTGGCCCAGTTCATGTGCTAGCGTGAAGTTGCGCCGACCTGGGGAACGGATGGTCTCATTGTAGATGATGCCCCACTCGCCAGAGCCGTCGCCGCGCGGCATCAGCATACCCTCGACGCCCTTCGACAGGTCCAGCCCCCCGACCATCGTGATCGGCGCGTCAGGAAATACCTGCCGTGAGAAATCCTGCGCCAGTGCCGCCACGTCGATGGGGAAGCGCGGGAGCCCGTGCACAGCCTGATGCACGGACAAAATCTTGGTCAGGCGGTTGGCCTAACTTTGAGGCGTGGTCGGCAGGCTCAATCCTTCTTACCCCACATGTCGATCATCTGGTTGATCTTCTGTTGGTCCTCGGGGGCCAGCTTGCTGAATTTCCGGAAGAACGCTTCCTTCAGAACCTGGTCGCTGGGCTCCTCGCTCTCGTCGAGCAGGTAATCGGTCGTGACCTCGAGGGCTTGGGCGATGCGGGTCAGCTTTTCCCCGGAAGGTTTTCTGGTGTCTCGGTTCTCCAGTTCCCAGATGTAGCTCTTGCTCGAGTCGGTCAGCTCGGCGAGCTTGTCGAGGGAGTATCCCTTTTCCTGGCGGTGGCGCTTGATCTTCGCGCCGAGGGACGTGGTCATCGTTTCATCCT
>CALAHL010000440.1 GCA_937891725.1 uncultured Rhodospirillaceae bacterium
CCGACCGGGTGGCTCGGCCCCTATCTGGCGCAGACGCCGGTGACCCTCGATCTGCTCCAGGAGAGCGGCTACCGCTATGTGATGGACTGGCCGGCGGACGACCAGCCATTCTGGATGCGCACCCGGAAGGGCCGGATCCTGTCGGTGCCCTATTCGATCGAGCTGAACGACAGTCCGGCCATGGTGTTCCGCCAGCACGATGCCGAAGCCTTCGAGAAGATGATCATCGACCAGTTCGACGAGATGCTGCACCTGTCGAACAAACGCCCGCTGGTCTTCACCACGGTGCTGCACCCGTTCGTCATCGGCCAGCCGTTCCGCCTGCGCGCCCTGCGCCGGGCGATGGCGCATATTCTGGAGCATCGCGACGACATCTGGGTGACCACACCGGGCGAGATCGCCGCCTATTGCGAAACCCTGCCCGCCGGGGTGGTGCCGGGCAGCTGAGGGGAGAGTCCTATCCTTTCGCCACCGTATTCACCGGGATATCCACCTCCAGCAGCGGGGCGTGCTGCTGGCAGCCGTAGACGTCGGTGTCGCCCAGGTCGCCCGCCGGGATCGCGCGCGGGATGGTGGCCTTGAACGCGAGGCCTGCCGGATAAGGGGTGAAGATCACGTCGGCCTCGTCCACATCGTACAACTCCGCGAACAGCGCCGGGGTCAGCACGCCGGTCGCGGCCACCGCGTCGTATTCGGCGCGGGTCTCGAACACCACGTCGAGGGTGAGCTGGAACGGGCCCGCGTTCTTGCTTTTGCAGACCTTGGCGATGTCTTTGATCAGGGCCATTACAGATCCTCATAGGTGATCGGGAAGGGTGACAGCGGGTCGTCCACCGCCATGGTCTGGAACACCGAGAACCGGTAGACCGGCCCGGCCGAGATGTCAGACGGGGAGTACGGAAACGCCATATTGCCTTCGCGACAGAGCCGGCCTGGAAAATCCGTGTGCAGCATGGTGACCCGCGCCACCGACAGCACCGCGTCGGCGGTGTCCTGATCCGGGCCGATCACCTCGATCACAAACCCGACCTCGTGGGGC
>CALAHL010000441.1 GCA_937891725.1 uncultured Rhodospirillaceae bacterium
GTGAACGCCACGCCGCCAGCCATCATGATCAGCACCCCGATCAGCTCGCGCTCGATATCGGCGGTGTCAGTTATGCCGACGAACACAATCATGCCCAGGAACGCGATCCCGACTCCCAAGATCCGAGAGTTGCTGTAACGGGTTTCCCGGGTCACGAACATCGCGACGAGCAGCGTTAGGATAGGCACCGTCGTGCCGACTAGGGATGCCAGATCCGAAGATATCCGGCCTTCGGCCACGACGACGCTGAGCTTCGGCGCCGCCACCGCTGTGACCGCCATCACCAATGGCACTTCGGGCCGCCGCAGCAGGGTCGGCAGCATCGGGCGCCGCATGATCCCGCCGATCACCACCAACAACACCAACCCGGCGAGCAAGCTGGTGATCGCGGCGACCGTGATCGGGGGCAAGTCATGGTCGACGAGACCGATGAACAGATAGTCGCTTGCCCACGCCAGCGAAATTCCCAAAAGCAGTATAGCGTTGGTCACCGCGCTCCCTCTCGCCGGTCCAAGGTGTCCCGAACAATAGACGGTCGGCACCGGATCCATCCACGCTTTGTTGACGTGGACCGGCGCCGACCCGACAATCGACCGAATGGCGGCAACCCTGCGCTCCTAATTGGCCAAAGCGTCCGGAGATGCTCCGGTTCGTTTGGAAACAAGACATGACCGACACTCTGACACCCGAAACCTTTGCTTTCTCTCCGCTCTTGGATCCTCGGGAGAGCGGGTCGGCCAAGCTGGTCCGTCTCTATGACTGGTGGTTGCAGCAGCGAAACGGCGCCGCGATCCCAGCATGGAGCGACATCGATGTCATCGAGCTTAAGGAGTGGATGGGGTGGCTGACGGTCTACGGGATTCTGCCCGACCGGTCGGACGCCAAATTCCGACTGGTGGGAACGCGTTTTGCGGAGACGGCGGGATTGGACCTCACCGGGAGAATGCTGTCCGCGCAGTCCTACTCCCTGACCCCGGCCATCGTGATGGAGAACTTGCGACGGATCATCGCCCATGGTCATGCCTGCGTTCAGCAAAACCAAATCGCCGTTCTGCCCTACGACTATCTGAGGCCGTCGGAGCGGCTGTGGCTGCCGTTCGCCGAGCCGGGTCAACCGGTCGATCGGGTCTTGCTGTATTATCATAAGGTTGAAGTCGTGGTGCCGATCTTCAGCACCGACCGTCTGCCTTAGGCTCCGGCGCTCCTCGTCCTGAACCGATCTGCCTCGGCGAGGCTGGACGGCACCCGCTCCCTGCCTGCTAGACTTCTTCATCGGGGATCGAAGTCCGGGGTTCGTCGCAGCATGTTTGGCGACGTGTCCCGGATTATCGGTTCGCAGGCTGCGACAGCCTATGGGAAAGGGTCTGGTTTGGACGTGCTCGTGAGTCTTCTGCCGCTGTTCATGTTTCTGGCACTGATGGCGCTGATGTTCACGGGTTATCCGATCGGATTCATCCTGGGCGGGGTTGCGATCCTGTTCGGGGCGATCGGGATTGTGGCGGACGTGTTTTCCTTCGCAGAGTTTTTCATTTTTGTTCCCCGAACCTGGATCATTGCCGAGAATCTGCAGATCATCGCGGTCCCGCTGTTCGTCTTCATGGGTGTGATGCTGGAGCGGTCGCGGATCGCGCAGGACCTGCTGGAGGCCTTGCAGCTGCTTCTGCGTCGGGTGCCGGGCGGCATGGCCCTGGCCGTCACCCTGATGGGCGTGATCTTTGCTGCCGTCACCGGCGTGGTCGGGGCCTCCGTTATCATGCTGACCCTGATCGCGCTGCCGACCATGCTGTCTGCTGGGTATCGGCCCTCCCTGGCTCTCGGCACGATCGCCGCATCCTCGACTTTGGGGATCCTGATCCCACCCAGCATCCTGTTGGTGTTCCTAAGCGAGCTGCTTCAGATCTCGATCGGTCCTCTGTTCGCGGGTGCGATCTATCCGGGGCTGCTCCTGTCCCTGCTGTACCTGCTCTACATCCTGACCCTGACCATCATCGTCCCCCAAGCAGCACCGGCGCTCCCGGCTGCGAATGACCGGATTCCGACAATCCAAGTCGTCCGGGTCCTGCTTCGGGGCATTCTGCCGCCCGCGATCCTGATCGCCATCATCATGGGTTCGGTCTTGGGCGGATTGGCGACGATCACGGATTCGGCCGCCTTCGGTGCGGGCGGTGCGCTTCTGCTCGCGTGGCTGCGCGGCAACCTGGATCGCGCCGCGCTGCGGGACTGTCTGAATCGCAGCGTCATGACCGTCGGCATGATCTTCGTGCTCTATATCGGCGCCACCAGCTTCGCCTATGTCTTTCGGATTCTGGGCGGCGAAGAGGTGATCCATCTCCTGTTCGAAAGCACCGATCTCGGTTCCTGGGGTGTCCTATTGCTGGTGATCGCCCTGATCTTCCTGATGGGATTTTTCTTCGACGTGCTGGAGATCATGCTGATCGCCGTGCCGATCTTCGGGCCGATCGTGGCCGTGCTGGATTTCGGCCCGCACATCGCGCAGGAGGACGTGGTCTATTGGTTTGCCATTCTGGTGGCGATCACCTTGCAGACCTCGTTCCTGACGCCCCCGATGGGGCTGTCGCTGTTCTACATCAAGGGCGTGGCACCGAGTTCGGTCACCATGGGCCAGATCTACCGTGGGATCGTCCCTTTCGTGCTGCTGCAGCTCACCTGCGTCGGCCTGGTTCTGATCTGGCCGCAGATCGTCATGTCCCTGCCCCACACGCTGTTCGATTGAGGAGGCTCTCGTGACGATTGCCCCCTTCAAACCAACTCTATGGGCTCCTGCCCTGAAGCTTGCGGATCGACTGGAACGGCCGGTGGTCTGGGTTGGCGAGGCCGTTGCCTGGCTGTTTCTGCCTCTGATCGCCATTATCCTGTTTGACGCGGTATCCCGCCGCTATCTCCGAAAACTCTCCTTCGTGATCGAGAACGATCTGCATTTCTATTTCAATTCCCCCGCATTGCAGGATGCGGAATGGCACCTCCACACCATCATATTTCTCGGCGCACTGGGCTACGCCTATGTCCGAAACGCCCATGTCCGGCTCGATATTTTCCGGCCTCGTTTCACGGATCGGGGACGGCTTTGGGTGGAGTTTCTGGGCGGGTTGACCCTGCTGGTGCCCTTCATCGCGATTTTCAGCTACTTCGCCTGGATCTTCTTTTGGAGCGCCTGGGTCCATGACGAGAGCTATGGGGAGTCGAACGGTATCGGCAATCGCTGGTTCATCAAATTCTTCATGGTCCTGGGGCCGAGCCTGCTGCTGCTCTCCGGGCTCTCGACGCTGACCCGCCTGTTCGTTCGGCTGTTCGGCCCGCCGGAGCTGACGAAGGCGACCCGAACCGACAGCGTATCGGACGACTCCTACTCCGCATTCAACTGAGCAGACGGCCACTTGCCGTAGCCCCCAAACCCAGTGTTAGTTTGGCCGACAAACAATCGATGACAC
>CALAHL010000442.1 GCA_937891725.1 uncultured Rhodospirillaceae bacterium
CGGCGCGGGTGAGCGCGCCGCATTCGCCGAGGTAGGCCGCGACTGCGCCGACCGACAGGGTGCCGACGCTCCACAGCCACAGCACGAGGGCGCCGTGCGCGATGAACAGCACGCCGTTCAATAGTGTGATGGTGATATCGAACCGCGCCATCCAGCCCATCAGTACCGTCAATTTGGCGGTCTGCTCTGCCATGCCGGCGCGGGCGTAGCCATCCTCCCGGCTGGCGTGTCCAAACAGCTTGACGGTCTGGATGTTGGAGAAGCTGTCGACGATCCGGCCGGTCAGAGCCGAATTCGCCTCCGAGGCGGCCGCCGAGGATTTCTGGATGCGCGGGACGAACCGGAAAATGATGACCGAATACAGCGCCAGCCAAATTGCCAGCGGCAGCGTCGCCAACGTGTCGAACTCGGCCAGGATCACCAGCGCCGAGGCGCAGAACACCAGCACGAACCACACCGCATCCAGCAGCGACACCATCGAACGCCGCATCGCGAGCGACGTCTGCATGATCTTCTGCGCCAGCCGTCCGGCGAAGTCGTCCTGGAAGAATCCGACACTCTGCCGCAGCAGATAGCGGTGGGTCTGCCAACGGATCAGGCTGTTGAAGGCAGGAGCTATCGATAGATGCAGCACGGCCACATGCAGGGCGACCAGGATGGGGATGATCACCAGGACAAGGACCGTGAGCCAGATCAGCAGGTTCAGATTGGATTCGAGGAACCCGGCCGGGCCGGTGGCGGTTTCCATGTGGTCGATCACCACGCCGACATAGGCGAACATCGCCGCGTTTATAATCGATAGGCTTCCGCCGATCAGGGCCAGACCCGCGAACCAGGGCCAGATCTGATCCACGAACCGCCGGTAGAACGCGAGAAGCCCGCGCGGTGGTTGATCCAGGCGGTCGGACGCGAAGGGATCTATGGAGGGAAGACGGCGGTGAAACATGGCTGGACTCCACGCGGACGGGACGACTTGTCGTGTGACAAAGCCGGCAACGCGGTGGGCCAGCCTCCGGAAAAGGACCTATGTCCTTGCGAGGCGAACGCGTGCCGGCTAACGGGCCATTCGGCCGAGGAAATACCAAACTACGCGCATGGGACGCTCCACTATCTTGCGGAAAACTTCGACATCGTACTGTCGAAGCTTAGGCATCATGCCATTGGTTGTGGCTTGAGGCGATTCGAATCGTATCTGCACTCGCATACGCGGAATCACTGTGGCCGGGCCGCAACATGCGCTCGGAGCGGCCGGTGCGCGTGGGTGCAGCCGTCCCTGAGCAAAGCCGATGATCTACGGCCGAGGCTCGGTCGCCTGTGGTTGGAACGAAAAAGGCCCCGACGGTTACCGGGGCCTTGATCGATATTGGATACGTGGAGCGGTCTACGCCGCTTCCGCCTTTTTCAGCATCGCCAGCGTGTCGTCCAGGGCGACCTGCATCTTGTCGAACAGCTCGTTGACCTGGTTGTTGGTGATGATCAGCGGCGGCGTGAAGGCGATGTTGTCGCCGATCGCCCGGACGATCAGGCCGTGGTTGGCGGCGAAGTTGGCGCAGCTGACGCCGGCCATCAGACCGGCCGCGAACGGCTCCTTGGTCTCCTTGTTGGAAACCAGCTCGACCGCGCCAATCAGGCCCCGACCCCGGGTCTCGCCCACCAGCGGGTGATCGCCCAGCGCATGAAGACGCTCCAGGAACAGCGGTGAGACCGACCGGACCATGCCGACGATGTCCCGCTCCTCGTAGATCTTCAGCGTCTCCAGCGCCACCGCCGCACAGACCGGATGGGCCGTATAGGTGTAGCCGTGGCCCAGCACGCCCAGATCCTTCGACTGGTTGGCGATCGGCTGATAGACGGCGTCCGAGATCATCACCGCCGAGATCGGCATGTAGCTGGAGGACAGCGCCTTGGCGCAGCTGAGGATGTCCGGCTTCATGCCGAAGGTCTCGCTGCCCCAGTAATTGCCGGTCCGCCCGAAGCCGCAGATCACCTCATCGGCCACCAGCAGCACATCGTATTTCTTCAGAACCGCCTGGACCTTCTCCCAGTAGGTCTTCGGCGGGACGATCACGCCGCCGGCACCCTGGATCGGCTCGGCGATGAAGGCGGCGACCGTGTCGGGGCCTTCCTCCAGGATCATCTTCTCCAGATCGTCGGCCATCCGGGTGGCGAACGCCTCTTCGCTCTCGTTCTCGAGGCCGTAGCGGTAATAGTGCGGGTTCGAGGTGTGCAGGAAGCCCGGCAGCGGCAGATCGAAGCCCGGATGGTTGACCGGGGTTCCGGTCAGCGAGGCCGAGGCGACGGTCACGCCGTGGTAGCCCTTGATGCGGGAGATGAACTTCTTCTTCGCGTGACGGCCGCGGGCGTTGTTGTAATACCAGACCAGCTTGACGACCGTGTCGTTCGCTTCCGAGCCGGAGCCGGCGAAGAACACTTTCGACATCGGCACCGGTGCGGTCGCGATCAGCTTCTCGGCCAGGTCGATGCCGGGCAGATGCGCCTTGTGCGCGAAGGTGTGGTAGTAGGGCAGCTTGCGCATCTGGTCGGTTGCGGCCTTGACCAGACGCTCCTCATTGAAGCCGAGCGAAGCGCACCACAGGCCGGCCATCGACTCAAGATACTGTTTCCCACCGTCATCG
>CALAHL010000443.1 GCA_937891725.1 uncultured Rhodospirillaceae bacterium
CCGCAGCACCCGGCAGTATGGCATGGGCCATGGCGTCGCCGGTCAGGCTCATCCGCCGCAGCATCAGGAACACGCCCACAGGCGTAGCGCCGACTGAGATAGCAATGCATCCAAGGAGCGCACGGCGCATGAAAGCGAACTCGGCGAAGGGTTGGATCACGGTCTCCCAGATCATGCCGCACCCCGTTCGCAGATGCCGGCCTCAGGGTCTGGCGCCTCGGCCATGGTCCGGGCACGCAACTGGTTTTCAGCCGTCAGCACCGTTGCCGTCGGGCCATGAGCGACAAGCTCCCGCGCCAGCATCAGCGTTTGCGGGAAATGGGCGCGCACCGTCTCGAAATCATGCAGCACGGCAAGCACCGTGCGCCCCTCATCATGCCAGCGGCGCACAAGGTCCAGAAGATCTGCCATGGTGCGGGCGTCGATTGCAGTGAACGGCTCGTCGAGCAGCACCAACCGCGCCTCCTGCAGCAGCAACCGCGCGAACAGGACGCGCTGCATCTGACCACCGGACAGCGCGCCTATGGGGCGGTCCTCGAATCCGGTCAGACCGACGGCCAAAATCGCGGCTGCGATGCGGTCGCGGTGGTGCGCACGCACAGGTCCGAAGGGGCCGATTTCACGCCAAAGCCCCATGGCCACCAGATCGCGCACCGAGATTGGAAAGGAGCGGTCGATATCCGACTGCTGGGGCAGATAGGCGATATCGTCGCGGCTGATCCCGCCAAGTGCGACCCCCCCCTCCAACGGGGCCAGCGTGCCGATCACGCCCTTGAGAAGGGTCGACTTGCCCGCGCCGTTTGGCCCAACGATGGCAGTGAGGCTGCCCTCCGCAATCTCGGCTTCAAGGTGATGGATCACGGGGTGCCGATCATAGCCAAGCGTCAGGTTCCGGAATTTGAGCGCCGCCGTCATGACGCCCCCGGGGACGACGTCGCCCAGAAGAAGCCAAACCAAAGCAGCGCTACGACCAGTGCCGCCCCGGTCAACCGGGGACCGGCACCAAGCAGGAGCAGACGAAGCATCGGTCGGTCCATGGAGATGATGACGCGCAGCATTTTCAGACGGGTATCTCTGTCGTGTGCACCATCATGCCGTCGGTGCGTGCCTCCTGAGGCCGCATGCGGAGCGTCTCAAGGCTGGCTTTCAGATCGCCCTTGTCGATGTCGCGCGCAATTACGACGACACGACTTGTGGTGTCCTTGCCCGACCAGGATTTAAGTGGCACGGGCGCGTCGAAAATGTGCTGCACCCCGTGAAAGACGAAGGGCCATTCGATGCCATCCACGTGCACGATGCCCTTTATCCTCAGGATATCGGGACCTTTGAGCGCGATCAGCGTATCGAGCCAGAAGTCGAAGACATCAGCCGGGATCGGATCGGCCACCTCGATAGAGGCGGAGCCGATACGGCCGTCGTGATGCGCATGCGCACCAATGTTGGCTATAGGTTGCGCCACAGCCGGTTTGAGGGCCAGGCCGGAAAGGCCTGCCAATAGGTCAGGCTTGGCACTGGACGCGCCCAGCCAATCCGAAAGCTCCGCTGATGTTACGCTCTCGCGCATCGCTGTCAGGTTGAAAAGGCGTCCAGGGGCGATCCGTCCTTGTTCGCCAAGCACGATCCGCGCCGTGCTGTTGATCCCATGCAACCGGGCCTTGAGACGATCAAGCTCGGGTCGGGTGACAAGGTCAGCCTTGGTGATGACCAGCAGATCGGCCATGGCGACCTGGTTCACAGCCTCGAATTGTGCATCAAGCGTGCGCGGGCCATTGGCGGCATCGGCCAGCGTCACGACCCCGTCCATCCGGTAATGTGGCGCGATCAGGTCATCGACGATCAGCGTGTGATGGATCGGTCCCGGATCCGCGATCCCGGTGGTCTCGATCACGACCCGGTCGAAGGCCAACTCCCCGCGTTTGCGACGCGCCATGAGCGATGCCATGGTTTTCGCCAGATCGCCACGGATCGTGCAGCATAAGCAACCCGACTGCATCAGCACGGTTTCCTCGGTTGCCTCCTCGATCAGGTCATGATCCAGGCCGACATCGCCGAATTCGTTCATCACCACAGCGATACGCCCCGCCTGCGGGTCGCGGATCAGATGATTCAAGAGGGTCGTCTTGCCCGCCCCCAGAAAGCCGGTCAGCAAGGTGACTGGCACCCTGTCATCTTTGCGCTCCATAAAGACGTCCTCTCTCTTCGATCTTGATCCGATCAGTAATTTGTGTTTGTTACGTTATATCATAATATTCCGCAAGAGGATCAAATCATGTCCAGCATCCCTTTTTATCCGCGCCGTTCGGTCGATCAGGTCGAAGAGGGGTGTGAGCTTGCGCCGAAATTTGGCGCGGACGGGCTCGTTCCCTGCGTCACCACCGACGTCACCAGCCACGAGGTTTTGATGCTGGGTTGGATGAACGCTGAAGCGTTGCGTCTGACGCTGGAAACCGGCGAGGCGCATTACTTCAGCCGCTCCCGCCAAGAGATGTGGCGCAAGGGAACCACCTCGGGCCTTGTGCAAAAAGTTGTAGAGGCGCGGATCGACGATGATCAGGATGCGATCTGGCTTCGGGTCGACATTGGCGGCACGGCTGCATCCTGCCATGTCGGCTACAGGTCATGTTTCTATCGGGCAATACCAACCGCTGAACACGCGGGAGACCCGTTGATTTTCATGGAAAACGTGAAGGCGTTTGACCCAGTCGCCACCTATGGCGATGCGCCCAATCCGACGCAACTGTGAGCCTCGCTGCAGACATGCGCGAGCGGGCGGCCACGCTCTGGCACGTGCAGCGTGTCAAACGCATGGTCCGCGAACGGGCGCGGCTTGGAAGCCATGCGCTCGTTTCAGTCAGCGAGATCCCTTGTGATGATCACGCTTGTCCGGGTCCGGCGACTCAGATCACGATCCTTGGCCTTGACATGGTCCGACGCGGATTTGTGATACATTTGCCCGTCGCGGCGATCACGGAGGCTGATCTTCAAGTGGTCAGTGCCTGACACCTCCAATTGCGCCTTTGTCGGGCGGGGCCTCATCACACAAAACGGATAACGTACCGCGCGCCACCAGAGACGTATGGCAGCACGCGGTCGAAAGTGACTAGAGGCAGTCTGCCAGCGCCGTGGCGAGGTTGCGCAGGACGTTCCCGTAGAGGTCTGGTCCTGGCTCGAGGTCGGAACCCAGTGGATCGAGCACGCCGGTATTCGCTTCGGACCCGTCCATCACCGCGGCCACGATGCCGGGATCGAATTGCGGTTCCGACAGCACGCAGGTCACGCCCTGGTCTGCGACCCGCGCCTGTATCTCTGCAATGCGCGCCGGACTTGGGTCGGAGGCATCTGAGACCGATATTGCGCCCGAGGCGGGGAAGTCGAAGGCGGTCTCGAAATACTGATAGGCGTCATGGAAGACGATGAAGTTGCGGCCACGCACCGGATCGAGAATGCCGTTGATCTCGGCACTCAGCGCGGTCAGTTCGTCCCGCCCTGCTGCCGCATTGGCAAAATAGGCGCCCGCATTGTCCGGATCGGCCGCGGAAAGTTGCGCCGCGATAGCGTTCAACCAGACGGCACCATTGTCGGGCGACAACCAAGCGTGGGGGTCGTATGCGCCGTGGTCGTGGCCTTCGTGCCCGTCAGCGTCTGCGTGCTCTTCATGGTCGTCGTGCCCGTGATCATCGCCTTCCGCATGCTCTTCATGACCGTGATCATCATGCCCTGCTTCCTCGGCATGTTCCTCATGCCCATGCTCATCATGTTCCTCGCCTTCCGCATGTTCATCGTGATCGTGATCGTGATCGTCGTGGTCACCGTCAACGTGGTCCTCGTCTGCGTGGTCCTCATCCCCGTGGTCATGCACTTCGAACGATGCGCCTTCCCGGAACGCCAGTTCAGTCGTTCCATCAACCTCAAGAAGTTCCGTGACGGTCGCGTCACCGGCCAGTGTCTCGATCGCGCCTTCCAGCCAAGGCGTCAGGTCGGGACTGACCCAAAAAACCAGATCGGCCTCCTGCAATGCTGTCGCCTCTGATGGGCGAAGGCTATACTCATGCGGGCTTGCCCCAGGGGCCACGATCAGGGAGGGCTCGCCCACCCCCTGCATCACGCGCGCCACCAGCGAATGCACCGGCGCGATATCGACAGCAACGCTTGGCACATCGGCCAAAGCCGTACCCCCGAGCAGGGTTGCGACAACTGACAGGGGAATGAGGTTTCTGGACATATCCGGCTCCATGTGATTATATAACGTTACAGTTTGGGTATAGGAAATGAAATAACATGACAAGTGTCACCCAAGCGGGAAAACCTGTGCCCAGCGACCCGATCGGGTTCGAAAAACACGATCACGGGTCCTGCATCAGCGTGGGTCTCGCCGCCGCCGAAGCGCATTGTCAGTCGGAAGGGCTTCGTTTTACGCCCGTCCGCCGCAAGGCACTGGAGATCCTCTTGCAAGAGCATCGCGCCCTTGGGGCCTATGAGATGCTCGACAGGCTGCGCGATGCCGGGTTCGGCTCGCAACCGCCCGTGGCCTACAGGGCGCTCGAGTTCCTCGTCGCCAACGGCTTTGCGCACAAGATCGAACGCCTCAACGCTTTCATCGCCTGCGCCCATCCCGGGGCCAATCACTCGCCCGCGTTCATGATCTGCCGACTGTGCGATTCGGTGGCCGAGGCACAGTCTTCGCCTGCGCGCGGAGCCCTTGGAGAGGCAGCCCGCTCCACGGGATTCAAGATCGAGCGGACCGTGGTCGAAGCCGAGGGCATTTGTCCTGCTTGCGCGGATAAGGCTGACACATGAGCCTGATCGCCGCGGAGAAAATCAGCGTCAGCTATGGCGCGAACACGGTTTTGCGCGACGTGTCCCTGACCGTGGAGCCCGGTGAGATCGTGACCATCGTGGGGCCGAACGGGTCGGGCAAGACCACCCTCTTGCGCTTGCTTATCGGTGCGGCAAGCCCGTCGTCCGGGCGTGTAACGCACAAGCCGGGGCTGCGCATTGGCTACGTCCCTCAGAAACTTCACATCGATCCGACCCTGCCGATCACCGTGGAACGGTTTCTGCGCCTGCCCGGCGGCACCACGCGAGACGCCTGCACAGCAGCATTGGAACGTGCCGGTGTGCCCGGGCTGTCGCAGCGCCAGATGTCTGCTCTGTCGGGCGGACAGTTCCAACGCGTCCTGTTGGCGCGCGCGCTCATCAACAAGCCTGATTTGCTTTTGCTCGATGAAGCAACTCAGGGGCTGGACCAACCCGGCTCAGCCGCGTTCTATCTTCAGATCGAAGAGGTCCGCCAGAAAACCGGCTGCGCAATCCTGATGATCAGCCACGAATTGCATGTCGTGATGGCGGCCTCTGATCGGGTGATCTGCCTCAATGGCCATGTCTGTTGCGAAGGCACACCCGAGCTGGTCTCGGCGGCGCCCGAATACCGCGCGCTTTTTGGCACCGGGACAGGTGGCGCGCTGGCTCTCTATCGGCACGAGCATGACCACACGCATGACGCAACCTGCACGCACGACCATGCGCCGCACAACAAAGAGACTGAGGCCGCCGAGTAATGCTGGATGATTTCATGACACGCGCGGCGCTGGCTGGTGTTGGTGTGGCCTTTGCGGCGGCACCCTTGGGCAGTTTTGTTGTCTGGCGGCGCATGGCCTATTTCGGCGATGCCACAGCCCATGCCGCCATTCTTGGGGTGGCCCTGTCGCTGGCGCTGCAAATTTCCATCTTCGCAGGCGCGGTGGCCGTGGCGCTGGCGATGGCGTTAACCGTGACGGTACTGACAGGGCGCGGCTATGCAATGGACACGCTTCTGGGCGTTCTGGCGCATTCGGCGTTGGCTTTCGGGCTGGTTGCGGTCTCTTTCCTGTCCGGCATCCGCATTGATCTCATGGCCTACCTCTTCGGAGATATCCTAGCCGTGTCACGCGGCGATCTGGCCGTGATCTGGGGCGGCGCGGTGCTCGTCGTCGGTCTGATCGGCTGGCGCTGGTCGGCGCTGCTGACCTCGACCATCAGCTCGGAACTTGCCTATGCTAGCGGGATCGATCCCAAGCGCGAACAGCTTATCCTGACACTTTCGCTCGCCATCACGGTTGCGGTCGCGATCAAGGTGGTGGGGGTCTTACTGATCGCGGCCATGCTGATCATACCCGCCGCCGCTGCCCGCCCCCTTTCGCGCACGCCTGAGCAAATGGCCCTGACTGCGGCCGCCATCGGCAGCGGCTCGGCCGTGCTTGGCTTGAATGCGGCCTATGCCTTCGACACCCCTGCGGGGCCTTCCATCGTCTGCGTCGCGGCACTCGTGTTTCTGACTACAAGCATTTTGCAAAGCTTGCGATCCTGAAAGGCAGAGGTGTCCAACGCAGAAAACGCTGGACGGAAGGCTCGAATGGCCGCTTTGACCAGTCCTGCAGGCATCGGGTCAGACTCCGGAATAAGGCATAAGGACTCTACTGTCATGCGGAGGTGCAGAGTAAAAAATCTGTTTCAGGATTGTCAGAATGTCGGCTCCGGCAGAAACCACTCATTCGAATCACAGTCGCCGCGAACGACCGCTCTCCGCCGATGCTGTTGAAAAAGTCTCTGTTGCAGCGCGGCAAGTCCTTTGATTCACTCGATTATGAGGGGATAGGAGGATTTTGTCATGATGGGCACCCAAACGGCACCGGCACAGTTGTTCTATGACTTCGATCTGGAGCGTCATGTTCCTTCCGGTCATATGCTTCGCGAGATCGACCGGTTCCTCGACGTGGATGGGATGCGGGAGGCTCTTCGCCCCTTCTACAGTCACCTCGGGCGTCCTTCGATCGATCCAGAGCTGATCATCCGGATGCTGGTCATCGGTTACGTCATGGGCATCCGGTCGGAACGTCGCCTCTGCGACGAGGTCCATCTGAACCTCGCCTATCGCTGGTTCTGCCGGCTGGGCTTGGAGGGGAAGGTCCCGGATCACTCGACCTTCTCACGCTATCGCCATGGCAAGTTTCGGGAAAGCAATCTGCTGCGGCAGGTCTTCGAGGCCACGGTCGAGCGTTGCCTGAGGGAGGATCTTGTCTCGGGCGAGGGTTTCGCTGTCGATGCAAGCCTGATCTCCGCTCACGCCAACAAGGTCCGGTCTATTGCGGCCGAAGACTGGAGCCCGGAGGTCGCGCGTGAGGCCGGGACCCGGGCGGCGCGGGAATACTTGGAGACACTCGACGATGCCGCCTTCGGGGCCGCGTCGCCGGTCCAGCCGAAGTTTGTGGCGAAGTCCGATCCAGCTGCGCAATGGACCCGCGCCGAGGAAAGCCGCCCGTATTTTGCCTATGCCACCAACTACCTGATCGACACCAAGAGTTCGGTGATCATGGATGTCGAAGCCACGAGAGCGATCCGTCAGGCTGAGGTCGGAGCCTCGCGGACCATGCTGGACAGGACGGAGAAGCGGTTCGGCATTCGACCGGATTGGCTGGCGGCCGACACGGCATATGGCAACG
>CALAHL010000444.1 GCA_937891725.1 uncultured Rhodospirillaceae bacterium
GCTGGAAGAGGGAGAGGACGCGAGCGCGATTCCGAGCGACGGAGCCGCTCCTGATGCCGCCCCGGCACCGGCCGCCAAACCCGATTCCTCCGCGACCGAAGCGCCCACAAACGCGCCGTCGGGAACCAGTCAGACGCCGGCGGCACCGATTGCCCATGCCGGCGGTCAGGTCGCCCCAGTTCCGGACATGGACGAGGACAAGTTCTTCAAGGACACCCAGCGTCAGACCGTGCGGGAAGCTTTGCGCGACGCAATGGCCGAAGAGATGCGCGATGACGACAAGGTGTTCGTCATGGGTGAGGAGGTCGCCGAATATCAAGGCGCCTACAAGGTCACCCAATGCCTGCTGGAGGAATTCGGCGCGCGCCGGGTGATCGACACCCCGATCACCGAGCATGGGTTCGCAGGCCTTGCGGTTGGCGCCGCGTTCGGCAAGCTGAAGCCCATCGTCGAGTTCATGACCTTCAATTTCGCGATGCAGGCAATCGACCAGATCATCAACTCCGCCGCCAAGACGCTCTATATGTCCGGCGGCCAGATGGGCGCGCAGATGGTGTTCCGAGGTCCGAACGGGGCGGCGTCCCGGGTCGGTGCCCAGCATTCTCAGTGCTATGCGAGTTGGTATGCCCATTGCCCGGGCCTGAAGGTGATCGCACCCTATTCCGCCTCCGATGCCAAAGGGTTGTTGAAAGCCGCCATTCGCGATCCGAACCCGGTGATTTTCCTCGAGAACGAGGTGCTGTATGGCCAAAGCTTCGACGTGCCGACCGATCCGGATTTCATTCTGCCGATAGGCAAGGCGAAAATCGTCCGGGCGGGTACCGACGTCACGATCTGCGCCTTCTCGATCATGGTCGGCAAGGCGCTGCAGGCCGCCGAAGAGCTGGCGAAAGAGGGGATCGAGGCCGAGGTCATCGATCTGCGCACCATCCGTCCGCTCGACGTCGAGACCATCGTCAATTCGGTCAAGAAGACCAACCGCCTGGTCACAGCCGAAGAAGGCTGGGCGTTTTCCGGAATCGGCTCCGAGCTGTCGGCGCTGATGATGGAGCACGCGTTCGATTATCTCGATGCCCCGGTCGTTCGGGTCGCGGGCGAGGACGTGCCGATGCCGTATGCCGCCAATCTCGAGAAGCTGGCGCTGCCGCAACCTGAAAACATCTTCGAGGCCGCCAAGGCGGTCTGCTACCGCTAAGGGGAGGCGAGGTCATGCCAACACCATTACTGATGCCTGCCCTGTCGCCGACGATGACGGAGGGCAATCTGGTCAAATGGCACGTCAAGGAAGGGGATACGATCTCCTCCGGCGACGTGGTGGCCGAGATCGAGACCGACAAGGCGACCATGGAGGTCGAGGCGGTCGACGAAGGCACGATCGGTAAGATCGTGGTCGCCGAAGGGACCGAGGCGGTCGCGGTCAACGCGGTGATCGCCTATATCCTGGAAGAGGGCGAAAGCGCCGACGACATCCCGGCTGACGATGCCGCTCCGGCGGCCGCGTCTCCCGCTCCTGAAGCCAAATCCGAACCCGAAGCCAAGCCCGCATCTAAGGCGGAAGCTCCGGCGGCATCCGTTCCGGCGGCGGATACGCCGGCGCCCGCCGCTCCCGAGGGGGCCGATGGGAGTCGCGTGAAGGCGTCGCCTCTGGCGCGCCGGATGGCGGCGCAAGCCGGCTTGGATCTGGCTTCGCTCAAGGGTTCGGGCCCGCAAGGCCGGATCGTGAAGACCGATGTGGAAGCCGCAATGTCCGGCGGTGCTGCCAAAAAGGCTGACCCCGCCGCTGCCCTTGCTAAAGTTCCGGCGGCGGCACCGTCCCTCGGGGCGGCCCCCAGCGCGGATGTTCCGGGTCTTCCGGCCTATGACGAGATCCCGAACACCAACATGCGCAAGGTCATCGCCAAGCGCCTGACGGAATCCAAGCAGTTCGCCCCGCATTTCTACCTGACCATCGACTGCGAGATCGACGAGCTGTTGAAGGTCCGCAAGGATCTCAACGCGAAAAGCGACGCCTACAAACTGTCGGTCAACGATCTGGTGATCCGGGCGGCAGCGGTAGCCCTGAAGCAGGTGCCGGCGGCGAACGCGTCCTGGACCGAGAAAGCGATCCGGATCTACAAGCAGGTCGACATCTCGGTCGCGGTGGCGATCGACGGTGGCCTGATCACCCCGGTGATCAAGGATGCGGGCTCCAAGGGTCTGGTCGAGATCTCAAGCTCCATGAAGGACCTGGCCACCCGCGCGCGGGCCGGCAAGCTGTCGCCGGAGGAATACCAGGGCGGCACCTTCTCGATCTCCAATCTCGGCATGTTCGGGATCAAGGATTTCGCGGCGGTCATCAACCCGCCGCAGGGGGCGATCCTGGCGGTCGGTGCCGGAGAGCAGCGGGCCGTGGTCAAGAACGGTGCGCTCGCCATCGCAACGGTGATGAGCTGCACGCTGTCGGTCGACCACCGGGTGGTGGACGGCGCCGTCGGTGCCGAATTCCTCGCCGCCTTCAAGAAGCTGGTCGAAGACCCGCTCACCATGTTGCTGTAAGGAGGCATGGATCATGGCCGAGACCCAATTCGACATCATCGTGGTCGGCGGCGGGCCGGGCGGCTATGTCGCCGCCATCCGCGCGTCCCAGCTCGGCATGAAGGCCGCCGTGGTGGAGCGTGAGCATCTGGGCGGGATCTGCCTGAACTGGGGCTGCATCCCGACCAAGGCCCTGCTGCGCTCTTCCGAGGTTGGGCACATTCTCCAGAATCTCGACCAATATGGATTTAGTGCCAAAGACATATCGTTTGATCTTAAGAAGGTGGTTCAACGGTCGCGCGGGGTGGCGAAGCAGCTGTCCGGCGGCGTCGGGCACCTTCTGAAGAAGAACAAGGTCACCGTGATCGACGGTCAGGGCAAGCTGGACGGCGTGGCAGGCGGCCTGCGGAAACTTGCTGTCGAGAAGGACGGAAAAACCACCGGTTACACCGCCAAGAACATTATCCTGGCGACCGGTGCCCGCGCCCGGACGCTGCCGGGCATGGAGCCGGACGGCAAGGCGATTGTGACCTACAAGGAAGCGATGGTGCCGGAGACTCTGCCGAAGAAGCTGCTGGTGATCGGCTCCGGTGCGATCGGCATCGAGTTCGCGAGTTTCCACCACGACATGGGCTCCAAGGTCACCGTACTGGAAGTGATGGACCGCATTCTGCCGGCCGAAGACGAGGAGATATCGGCCTTCGCGCTGAAGTCCTTCAAGAAACAGGGAATGGATATCTGCACCTCCGCCAAGATCCACAAGCTGGAGAAATCCGGCGGCGGCGTGAAGGTCACCGTCGAGGTTGGCGGCAAGACCGAAACCCTGGATTTCGACCGCTGCATCCTGGCGGTCGGCATCGTCGGAAATGTGGAGGGGATCGGCCTCGAGGGCACCAAGATCAAGGTCGAGAAGACCCATGTGGTGGTGAACGATTGGCTGGAAACCGGAGAGCCGGGTGTCTACGCCATCGGTGATCTGGTCGGCCCGCCCTGGCTGGCCCACAAGGCCTCCCACGAGGGCACGCTCTGCGTCGAGAAGATTGCGGGCACCAAGGGGCTTCATCCGCTGGACGTCACCCGCATTCCGGGCTGCACCTATTGCCGTCCGCAGGTGGCTTCGGTCGGCCTGTCCGAGGCGAAGGCCAAGGCCGCCGGTCACGAGGTCCGGGTCGGCCATTTCCCGTTCATCGGCAACGGCAAGGCGATCGCGCTTGGCGAACCCGAGGGCATGGTTAAGACGGTGTTCGACAAGAAGACCGGCGAGTTGCTGGGCGCGCACATGATCGGTGCCGAGGTGACCGAGCTGATCCAAGGCTACGGCATCGCCATGACGCTGGAGACCACCGAGGCGGATTTGATGCACACCATCTTCCCGCACCCGACCCTCAGCGAAATGATGCATGAGAGCGTCCTTGACGCCTACGGCCGGGCGATCCACTTCTGAGGTCTGACTCAGGAAAGGAATTGAGATGACCGAGGCGAGCGCCGAGAAGGCGCGCATCCGCCATCCCGAGAAGGCGCACCGTCCGGACAATCCGGTCCAGCTGAAGAAGCCGGACTGGATCCGGGTGAAGGCGCCGACCTCGAAGGTCTATCACGAGACCCGCGAGATCATGCGGGCGCACAAGCTGAACACCGTGTGCGAGGAGGCGGCCTGCCCGAATATCGGGGAGTGCTGGTCGAAGAAGCACGCGACCATGATGATTCTGGGGGCCGTCTGCACCCGGGCCTGCTCGTTCTGCAACGTGGCGACCGGCAAGCCGGACCTGCTGGACCCGCACGAACCCGAGAATGTCGGCAAGTCCGTCGCCAAGCTGGGCCTGGCCCATGTGGTGATCACAAGTGTCGACCGGGACGACCTGCCGGATGGCGGGGCCGGGCATTTCGCCGAGACCATCCTGCAGATCCGCAAGCATTCACCGGGCACCACGGTCGAGGTCCTGACACCCGATTTCCTGCGCAAGAAGGACGCGCTCGAGATGGTGGTCGGCGCCAAGCCGGACGTGTTCAACCACAACCTTGAGACCGTGCCGCGGCTCTACACCTCGGTGCGGCCGGGCGCGCGGTATTTCGCCTCGCTCCAGCTGCTGTCGCGGGTGAAGGAGTTGGATCCGTCCATGTTCACCAAATCCGGCATCATGGTCGGTCTGGGGGAGGCGCGGGACGAGGTTCTGCAGGTGATGGACGATCTGCGTTCCGCCGAGGTCGACTTCATGACCATCGGCCAATACCTGCAGCCGACCCGGAAGCACATCGCCGTCGACCGGTTCGTCACGCCGGACGAGTTCGGAGCCTATGCCCAGTTCGGCTATGCCAAGGGGTTCCTGCAGATGGCATCGACTCCGCTGACCAGAAGCTCGTATCACGCGGGCGAGGATTTCGAGCAGCTTCGGGCCGCCCGGAATGCCCGTCTGCGCGGCGAAGCGGTTGACGAGGCCAAGGTGCTTGACGTATCCGCTTCGGCGCAGACCGCCGCCGAATAACCCTCCACCGCACGGGTACCGCATGCCGACACACGCTGAACAGCGGGTCGTTCCCTATCGACCGGATCAGATGTTCGATCTGGTTGCCGACGTGGATCGGTACCCCGAGTTCCTGCCCTGGTGCGTCGGATCCCGCATCCGCGAGCGGACGGAAGAGGTGATTATGGCGGATCTGATCATCGGCTACAAAATGATCCGGGAGCGGTTCACCTCACGGGTCGAGACCCAACGGAGCGAGAACCGGATCGGCGTGTCCTATGCCGACGGACCGTTCCGCTATCTGAACAATACCTGGGAATTCAAGCCGCACGAGGACGGGTGCCTGGTCGATTTTTACGTGGATTTCGAGTTCAAGAACCGCATGCTGCAGAGGATCATGGGTCTGTTCTTCAACGAGGCTGTGCGCCGGATGGTGGTCGCATTCGAGAACCGGGCCGACGCGCTGTACGGCAACGGTACGAAGCCGTCCAAATAGTCCCCTACGGTCGCTCGTTCGGACCGAAATCAGCCGCCGGCTTTCTTCGCCTGATTCTCCTGGAATTTCGCATGCTGCAGCTTGTATGCGGGCTCGTCGATATTGATTTGGAACTGCATGAGCTTCCGAACCTGCCCCTGCCGAGTGAACTTGCTCACGCCGTGGAAGGTGTCCAGGCCGGGAGAGAAGATCAAGGCTGTGTTGGGACGATAAGGCGCCGTGGTCGCGCGCACGAACATCGATCTATCCCACCGCTTCGGGATCTCGTCCGGTCGTTTGGTGCCGCCACGGAGCGCGTATAGCTCGGTTCCGATCATCGGATCCGCATCGTCTGCGGCAAGATAGATCAGGCAGGTGACCAACTTCTGGCTGACATCGGTATGCGGTGCCAACTGGTAACCCTGACGATCTTCGATCAGATCGATATTCGAGAGGACCGGCGGCACGAACGGAAACCGTCGATTCACCGACTCCTCAAACAGGCGCACGAGTGTCCGGACGATCGGACCTTGAGAGACGAGGCTCGTCATTGCCTTGACGCAGTTCGGCATCGAGGCATCGGAGACCACCGCCGGGTCGGTCATGCGCAAGACGAACCGCTTCTCTTCGTCGGGATAGTCGGCGGTCTTGATTCGTTGCTCAAGCAGGCCTTCCGTATCGAGCGCCCGAAGGTCCCGGAAGAGATCCGGATCCAAAAAATCCTCCAGCACATAGTGCTTGAACGGGAACAACCGTGCCGGGGTGTTCGCCAGCCGATAGACCGTGTGAACGGTCAATTGCTGCATATCATAGCCGT
>CALAHL010000445.1 GCA_937891725.1 uncultured Rhodospirillaceae bacterium
TGCTGGAGCCGGAGCGTCCGGCCCTGGCGCGCGGGAAAGTGGCCTATGTCGGCCACCCGGTCGCGGTGATCCTGGCGAAAACGCCGGAAATCGCCCAGGACGCATTGGAGGCGATCGTGCTCGACATCGCCGATCTGCCGGCCGCTGTGGATCTGGAAGCAGCCGCCGCCGAAGGTGCCCCGCAAATCTGGGACGACATTCCCGACAATCGCTCCTTTACCTGGGAGAAGGGCGATCGCGCCGCCACCGAGACGGGGTTCGCCGAGGCCGCCCATGTTATTGAGCTGACCGTCCGGCATCCGCGCGTCGCAATCGCCCCGATCGAGACACGGGGCTGTATCGCCGAATTCGATGCCAAGACCGGACGCTACACCCTCACCACCCCCAGCCAAGGTGTCGTCGGCCTACGCACGGCCATGGCCGATTACATGGGGGTCGATGAGGCCAGTGTCCGGGTGATCACCGAAGACGTCGGCGGCAGTTTCGCGGTCAAGATCTGGCCCTATCCCGAACAGCTGCTGGCGCTGATCGCGGCCCGGGAGACCGGACGCCCGGTCAAGTGGATCGGCAGCCGGACGGAAAGCTTCGTCTCGGACGCGATGGGACGCGGCCGGGTCGACCGGGCCAAATTGGCGCTGGACGCGGACGGCAAATTCCTGGCGTTCCGGATCGATGCCCTGGCCGATATGGGAGCGTTCCTGAACGCGGTCGCGCCCTCAATCGTGACCAGCGGTGCGATCCGGCCCTTCGCCCATGTCTACAAGATCCCCGGGCTGCTCTACCGGGTGGACGCGATCTTCACCAACACCATGATGACCGACGCCTACAGAGGTGCGGGCAAGCCCGAGTCGTGCAGCACGCTAGAGCGTCTGATCGACGTGGCGGCGCATGAGCTGGGGTTCGACCGGGTTGAGCTGCGCCGTAAGAACCTGATCCAGCCAGCGGATCTGCCCTACAATACGCCAATGGGCGAGACCTATGACGGCGGCGACTTTCCGGCAATTGCCGAGAAGATCCTCAGGGCTGCCGATTGGACCGGGATCGAGGCACGCCGGGCGGAGAGCGCCAAACACGGCCTGTTGCGCGGCGCCGGCCTCGGTTTTCACCTGCATGCGACCGGCGGTTCGGTGGCGGAGCGGAGCGAGGTGCGGGCGATGCCGGACGGCACGGTGCTGGTGCGGACCGGCACCCAGGATTCCGGACAGGGTCACCGGACCGCTCTTGCAATCGTCGCCGCCGAAACCCTGGAAGTTCCGGTTGACCGGATCCGGGTCGAACAGGGCGACAGCGACTGGCTCGCAAAGGGCGGCGGCACCGGGGGCTCCAACCTGCTGGCGATCGCCGGCAACACGGTTCACCGGACCGCCCTCAAGATGATCGACCAGGCCAAACAGGTGGCCGCCCATATGCTGGAAGCCGCGGTCCAGGATGTGGAATACGGCCTCGGGGATTTTCGCATCGCCGGAACCGACCGCAAGATCGGCCTGGCCCAGGTGGCCGCGGGCTGGGACGACATTCCGGCGGATCAGAGGGATGGGGAGCTGGGTGCCGGCTGCGTCGCCCAACTCGACTTCGAAGGGTTGCACACGACGTTTCCGAACGGGGCCTATGTCTGTGAGGTTGAGGTCGATCCGGAGACCGGCGCCGTCTATGTCGATCGGTTCACCGGGGTCGACGATCTGGGTCGGGTGATCAACGAGCCGACGGCCTTGGGCCAGCTCCATGGCGGGATCGGACAGTCGATCGGTGAAGTGCTGATGGAGGGATTGGTTTATGACGAGCAGGGTCAGGTTCTGACCGGCTCCCTGATGGACTACGCCCTCCCCCGTGCCGACCAGGTCCCGTTCATGGACCTGAACTGGGCGCCGACGGACAGTCCAAACGCGTTGATCGGTGCGAAGGGCGTGGGCGAGGTTTCGTCGATCGGAGCACCGGGCGCGATCATGAACGCCGTGCTGGACGCACTCCGGCCCCAGGACGTCCGGCATCTCGATATTCCGCTGACCCCTGAGAAGATCTGGAAGGCACTGCACCCGTGATCATTCGGCTAGAATAATTGGGCAGATCGAGGCCATATGAGTTCCGAGCCGTGACATGTGTTAACCGGCAGAGGGAGATCGCCCGATGAGCAAAGAAGTCGCCTTAATCATTGGCGCCGGCGCCGGACTGAGCGCATCACTGGCCCGCTTGTTCACCAACGAGGGCATGGCCGTGGCATTGGCAGCCCGGGCGACCGACAAATTGTCGGATTTGGCCGCCGAGACCGGCGCCAAGATCTACCCCTGCGATGCCGCCTCGCCCGACGACATGGCGCGCCTGTTCGCCTCGGTGGAAGCGGACCTCGGTGCACCGGATATCGCCGTCTACAACCCTTCAATGCGAGCACCCGGGCCGATCGAGGAGATCGACACCACCCGCGCCCGGGACGCGATCCTGACCTCGGGCTATGGCGGATTCCTGATGGCCCATGAGGCGGCAAAGCGCATGGTCCCCCGGGGCTCGGGAACCCTGCTGTTCACCGGCGCCTCCGCCAGCGTGAAGGGCTACAAGAATTCATCGGTCTTCGCGATGGGCAAACATGCCTTGCGAGGCCTCTGCTCATCCCTTGCCCGAGAGTTGCACCCGAAGGGCATTCATGTCGGTCATTTCGTGATCGACGGCGGCATCAAGGCACGCGACGAGACCCGCACGCCACGCGGCGAAGACGGATTTCTGTCACCGGACGCAATTGCCGAAACCTACCTTCATGTGCACCGCCAACCGCGCAGCACCTGGACCTGGGAGATCGAACTTCGACCCTGGATCGAATCGTTCTGACTTTGCACAATTGCACACAATGGTCGCGCAATTGTCATTGATCCGTCACATGCTCCCGGTCGACATTACGGACGATTCGCGGTATTTGTGTAGGCCGGAGCCACGTTGGCTCAACACCAACCGGCGGAGCCGGATAAGACGTTGTCCCACGCGTTCTTGATGTCTGGTCTTGAGTGCGTCCCCTGGTGGTGATCTTCGAAATCCGGAGGACGCTTCGGTCTTGGAGTGCATATCGCATGAGTAAGGGTACGGTTAAGTGGTTCAACACCACGAAAGGTTACGGGTTCATTCGGCCTGACGACGACGGCGCGGATGTTTTCGTGCATATAACCGCAGTTCAACGGTCCGGTCTTCAGGGTCTGAATGAAGGCCAGGAAGTCATGTATGAGCTTCGGGAACAGCGCAACGGCAAGATGGCGGCGGAAGATCTGCAGCTCGCCTAATCGCGGCTGACGTATTCCGAGCCCGATAGGGTTCGAGGACGGGAACGGCGGCGCTGCCTGGTGCCGCCGTTTTCGCGTTTGAGGCTGCGCGATGGATAGTTGGCTCAGGTCGGATTGCGGGACTGTCACGTCGAGGCGACGGAACTCTGCGACATAGTGTCAAGCGCGCCTGATTAGAGCTTGCCGATATTATATCGGGCCGGCATATATCGAGCGTAAGCGTATCGAACGGATATAGCCCTATGGACGTCAGGACACTCTGCCTCGCCGCCCTCAGCAGAGGCGACGCGACTGGATATGAAATCAAGAAAATGTATGAGTCCGGTCCACTCGCTCATTTTCAGGGCGCCAGTTTCGGCTCGATCTATCCGGCGTTGTCGCGACTGCTTGACGACGGCTTGGTACAGGCCGAAGCACGCGAGCAGGACGGGCGCCCGGACAAGAAGGTCTATCGTTTGACCGAGCGTGGACGTGAGGCTTTTCGAGGGGCTTTAACCGGACCACCGCCAGAACCGGAAACCATCAAATCCGACCTGCTGTTCATGCTGATGTTCGCGACGGAAATGACGCCCACCCACGTTACCGACCTCATCAAGGCCCGAGTCACCGAATTGCGGTCGTTGGCGGACAGGATCGAGGCCAAGGCCTCAGATTGCGGTGTAGGCGATGATTGCGGAGAGACGGCCTCGGCCGGATTTTTCCGCGAGCCTGGACCCAAGTTTGTGGCCGGGTACGGTGTCACGATCTACCGAGCGGCCGCCGACTACATGGAGCGGCACCAGACCGACTTGGTGCGCGAAATCGAGACCGCGCGTGCGGCCCTTCCCAACATGGCGGCGGAGTAGCCTGTGACCCCTTCCCCAAAACCGTCAAAGCGTCGGGTGCCCTCAACCCTGATCGCCGTGCTGATCGCTGTGGCCGCCGTAGCCTGGGTCGGTTCCGGATATTTTGGCGGCCTTTGGAACCTGTCAGGCTCACCCGAGAGCCTTGACGTCGTAAGTGTGCGCGCGGCGCCAAAGGAGGCGGAGCCCACGCGGGTGCGGGTCAAGACACTCGACGCTCGGCCCTTCATCGAAGAAATTCAGGCGTCCGGCCAGACCGAAGCAGCACGCACCGTCGAAATCCGCGCGGAGACCGATGGTCGGGTGGTTGAGTTGCCGGTTGCCGAAGGCCGCGCAGTCGCGGAAGGCGACCTCCTGGTCCGGCTTGATCGGGCGGAACGGGATGCACAGCTGGCACAAGTCAAGGCGCGTGCTCAACAGCGCTCAATCGAGTTCGAAGCGGCACGCACGCTGGCCAGCAGCGGTTTTCAATCGCAAACCCGTAGGGCGGAAGCGCTCGCGGATTTGGAGACTGCAAAGGCAGACCTTGCCATTCTGGAGGTCGACGTCGCCCGCACCGAGATCACCGCACCTTTCGACGGCATTCTGGACCGCCGCCCCGCCGAGATCGGCAGCTTCGTGCAGCGCGGTGATCATGTCGCGACGATCGTCGACGTGAATCCGATTCTTGTGGTCGCTCAGGTCTCCGAAAAGGACGTGACCAAACTTCAGGTCGGAATGCCCGCGCAGACCCGGCTCACCACCGGGCCCAATCATATCGGGGTGGTGAGCTACATCGCCACCGTCGCGGACAGCCAGACACGCACCTTCCGGGTCGAAGTGGAAATCGAAAACCGGGAACGACGGATCGGTGAAGGCATGTCCGCCGAGATCAAGGTCAAGCTTCCCCCGGTCCAAGCCCATCTGGTCTCTCCCTCGATCTTTCGGTTGGATGCCGAAGGTCGTATCGGTGTGATCCTGGTTCAGGACGACAATGTCGCCCGGTTCCTTCGCGTGGCGATCATCGGCTCCGGTGAGGATGGAGCCTATGTGACCGGCCTGCCCGATCGCGCTCAGGTGGTTACGGTTGGCCAGGAACTGGTTGAGGATGGGGAGGTCGTCACCCCTGTATCCGCCCGACAGACGCCCGCCGCGGGAGCGCAATCGTGAAGGCACTGATCGATTTTGCGCTGCACCGGACCCGCGCCACAGTCTCGATCCTGGTTCTGATCCTGATTGCCGGGACCGTCTCCTATATCGGTATCCCAAAGGAGGCCGATCCGGACGTCAATTTCCCCACCATTTACGTCTCCATGCACTATGAGGGTATCTCGCCCGAGGATTCCGAGCGCCTGTTGCTCCGTCCCATGGAGCAGGAACTGCAGGCGATCGAGGGCGTGAAGGAGATGCGCTCGAGCGCCTATGAGGGTGGTGGCAACGTCACGCTCAAGTTCGATGCCGGGTTCGATGTCGATCGCGCGTTGACCGATGTGCGGGAGAAGGTTGATATCGCCAAGGTCGACCTGCCGGAGGGAACCGACGAACCGACGGTGAACGAGGTCAACATCTCGCTGTTTCCGGTGCTAGTCGTGACCCTGTCCGGCGATATTCCGGAAAACCATCTGCTGCGTCTCGCACGTCGCCTTGGGGATGCGATCGAGCAGATCCCGAATGTGCTCGAGGTCAATCTGAAGGGGGAGCGGGAAGAGTTGCTCGAGATCGTGATCGATCCGGTCAAACTCGAAAGTTACAACCTGCGCGCCGATCTGGTGCTCGACACGGTCGCAAGATCAAACCGGCTGATCGCGGCGGGAACGCTGGACACCGGCACCGGCCGGTTCCCCATCAAGGTCCCCGGTCTCTACGAAAACGCCGCCGACATTCTGAACCAGCCGATCAAGACCCGCGGCGAGGCCGTGGTCACGATCGCGGATGTCGCGACGGTGCAGCGCAGCTTCAAGGACCGTGCGACCTATGCCCGGCTGAACGGAAAACCTTCGATCGCGATTGAGGTCGTGAAGCGGACCGGCTCCAACATCATCGAGACCATCCAGACCGTGCGTGGGGTGGTGGACATGGCCAAGGATCAGATTCCCGAGGACGTGATCGTCACGTTCAGCCAGGATAAGTCCCGAAATATCGAAGGCATGCTGGGCGATCTGCAGAACAACGTTCTCAGTGCGATCCTGCTGGTGATGATCGTGGTCGTCGCCGCCATGGGCATGCGATCCGCCGGTCTGGTCGGCATCGCGATCCCAGGTTCGTTTCTCCTCGGCATCCTTGCCTTGGCCACGATGGGCCTGACCCTGAATATCGTCGTGCTGTTCTCGCTCATCCTATCGGTCGGCATGATGGTCGACGGCGCGATCGTGGTGACCGAGTTCGCCGACCGCAAGATGGCCGAGGGATCGGGCAAACTGGAAGCCTACCGTCAGGCCGCCCACAGGATGGCATGGCCGATCACCGCCTCGACCGCCACGACGCTTGCTGCCTTCCTGCCGTTGCTTTTCTGGCCCGGACTGGTCGGCGAGTTCATGAAATACCTTCCGATCACCATGATCGCCACACTGAGCGCCTCGCTGTTGATGGCTTTGGTTTTCGTACCGGCGTTGGGCGCGCTGGTCGGAAAGCCTAGCGCCCAAACCGAGGGCGCCCGCGCCCAGCTTTCGGCGGCCGAAACCGGCAGCATCGAAACCCTCTCGGGCTATACCGGATGGTATGTCCGCGCTCTGAGGGCCGTGCTGCGTCGACCGGGCCTCGTGTTGGTGGTCGCGGTCCTGACCCTTGTCGGTGTGCAGGTGAGCTACGCGAAATTCGGCAATGGCGTGGAATTCTTTCCGGAAGTCGAGCCAGACCTAGCGCAGGTTCTGGTACATGCGCGCGGTAATCTCTCGGTCGACGAAATGCGGGATCTGGTGATCCCGGTCGAGGAGACGGTCCTTGCGATGGGCGGTTACAAGTCGGTCTATACGACCATCGGCAGTGAGAGCGGACAGCGCGGCAGCGACACCGCGGAGGATGTGATCGGCACCATCCAGATCGAGTTCGACGATTGGCAGGAACGCCCGACCGCAAGTGTCCTATTGGCCGAAATCCTGCGCCGTAACGGCGATATCGCCGGCATCACGGTGGAGCCGCAAAAAGGCGAACAGGGCCCGCAGCAGGGCAAGCCCATCCAGATCGAGCTCCGGTCCCGCGATCGAGAGGCGCTCGACCGCGCCGCCGATATCGTTACCGCCAAGCTCGCGTCGACCGACGGCCTGATCGACATCGAGGACACGCGCGGTCTTCCCGGCATCGAGTGGCGTATCATGATCGATCGGTCGGAAGCGTCGAAATTCGCGGCGGATATCTCCATGCTGGGCCAGTACATCCAATTGGTCACCAGGGGCATGAAGGTCACCGACTACCGACCCGACGACACCGACGAGGAAGTCGACGTGGTCGTCAGATATCCGGAATCGCACCGCAGCCTGGAACAGCTTGATCGGATCAAGATGGAGACCGAGTTGGGCATGGTTCCGATCGGCAATTTCGTCACCCGCAGCGCCGAGCCCAAGATCGCGAAGATCAATCGGATCGATCAGCTTCCAGTCGTCACGGTGAAATCCGAGGTGGCCGATGGGATACTGCCGGACACGAAGGTACGTGAGCTGCGTGCCTGGCTGGAGAACGAAGCGGATCTACCAGACAGCGTCTTTGCCGAGTTCAAGGGCGAGGACGAAGATATGCGTGAGTCCGAGGGGTTTCTGATGAAGGCCTTCGGGGTCGCCCTGTTCATTATGGCGATCATTCTGGTCACCCAGTTCAACAGCTTCTATTCCGCCTTCCTGATCCTGTCGGCAGTGATCATGTCGACCATCGGCGTGATGATCGGCCTGCTCGTGACGGGTGCACCGTTCGGCGTGGTAATGAGCGGGATCGGGGTGATCGCGTTGGCCGGCATCGTGGTGAACAACAACATCGTCCTGATCGACACCTACGACACCTTACGCCTCGACAATGACGACCCGATGGACGCAATCCTGCGCACCGGCGCCCAGCGGCTGCGACCGGTGATGCTGACCACGGTCACGACCATCCTGGGGCTGATGCCGATGGTGCTGCAGCTCAACATCGACTTCACCACCCGGGCGGTGACGCTGGGCGCGCCGTCGACCCAATGGTGGGCCGGTCTTTCGAGCGCGATCGTTTGGGGTCTGGGCTTCGCGACCATCCTGACCCTGTTCGTCACTCCTGCGGCCTTGATGTTCAAAGCGAACATCTCGACCTGGATCAAACGCCGACGAAACCCGGCTGGCCCCGCCGATCAGACTGACACTGCGGACACGGACACCCGGTTAACCCGACTTCCCGACGCGGCCGAATAATCGGCGGTTAACCGTTTCGGTATATGTAACTGTAGCCGTTCAACGCCGGCGCGCCGCCCAAGTGCGCGTACAGGACGCGTGAGCCGTCCGGGAAGAAGCCCTCCTTCACCAGATCCATCATGCCCTGCATGGACTTACCCTCATAGACCGGGTCCGTGATCATCGCCTCGGTGCGGGCGGCGAAGCGGATCGCCTCGTTGGTTTCCGCGCTCGGCACGCCATAGGCGGGATAGGCATAGCCCGGGAGGATCACGATCTCGTCATCCCGCACAGCACGGCCCAGTTCCACCAACTCGGCCGTATTGTCGACGATTTCACGCACCTGCGCCCGGGTCTGTTCCGGGGTTCCGGAAGCATCGATACCGATCACCCGGTCGGCCCGATCGTCCGCCGCGAAACCCACGATCATGCCCGCCTGGGTCGAGCCTGTGACCACACAGACGATGATGTAATCGAAGGCAAAACCCAACTCGGCTTCCTGTTTGCGAACTTCCTCGGCGAAACCGACATAGCCGAGACCTCCATACTTGTGCACAGAGGCACCGGCCGGAATACCGTAGGGATTGCCACCGGCATCCTTGACCGACTGGATGGCATCCTCCCAACTCTGACGGATGCCGATGTCGAAACCATCCTCGACGATCCGGCTGTCGGCGCCCATCAACCGTGTCATCATGATGTTGCCGACCCGGTCGTAGACGGCATCCTGGTGTGGAACCCACGCCTCCTGCACGACCACGCATTTCATGCCGATCTTGGCGGCAGTGGCCGCGACCATGCGGGTGTGATTGGACTGGACGCCACCGATTGAAAGGTAGCGTCCACGGACGTGGTGTAATTTCACCGGCTCGTTCGGTGTAATCTCAG
>CALAHL010000446.1 GCA_937891725.1 uncultured Rhodospirillaceae bacterium
GGCCGCCGGTAAGGGCGTGATCATCGCCGAGACGGTCGAGCAGGCACTGGATGCCGTCGACAGCATCATGGCGGACAAGGCGTTCGGCGATGCCGGGCTTGAGATCGTAGTCGAGGCGTTCCTGGTGGGCGAGGAGGCGAGCTTCTTTGCGCTGGTCGACGGCACCACTGCGATCCCGCTGGTCGCGGCCCAGGATCACAAGCGGGTCGGCGACGGAGATGTCGGACCGAATACCGGCGGCATGGGCGCCTACTCCCCGGCTCCCGTGATCGATGCAGCCATGTCGGAGCGGATCATGCGGGAGATCATCGACCCCACCGTGCGCGGCATGGCGGCCGAAGACCGGACCTTCAAAGGCGTGCTGTTCGCAGGGCTTATGATCACCGAAGAGGGGCCGAGCCTGATCGAGTACAACGTCCGATTCGGCGATCCGGAATGCCAGGTTCTGGTCATGCGTCTGATGAGCGACCTGCTGCCGGCGCTGATCGCGTCGGCCGAGGGGCAGCTCGCGCATTTCGATCTGCGTTGGTTCGACGAGCCGGCCCTAACCGTGGTAATGGCCGCCAAGGGCTATCCGGGATCCTACGAGAAGAACACGGTGATCAGGAACGTCGAAAAAGTCGGCGGCCCGGAGGGGGTGGCGGCCGATATCGGCGGCGACATCCAGGTGTTTCACGCCGGGACCATCCGCGATGCCGACGGACGGCTGTTGGCTAACGGCGGCCGGGTGCTGGGCGTGACCGCGATCGCGGGGTCGATCTCGGATGCTCGCGAGGCCGCCTATAAAGCCGTCGACGCGATCGACTGGCCGGACGGCTTCTGCCGCCGCGACATTGCCTGGCGGGCACTGAAGCGCGGCTAGAACAACCCCTCGATCTGGCCCTTCGCGTTCAGGGTGATTTTGTTGGCGGCGGGGACCCGCGGCAGGCCGGGCATGGTCATAATCTCTCCGCAGACGACGACCACGAACTCGGCGCCGTTCGACAGGCGGACCTCTCGGATCGGCAAGGTGTGGCCGGTGGGCGCACCTTTGGCGTTCGGGTCGGTTGAAAAGCTGTACTGGGTCTTGGCGATGCAGACTGGATAGTCCGCACCCCCCATTGCCTCGATGTCCTTGAACTGGGCCTCGACCTTGGCGTCGATGGCGACGTCGTCGGCGCGGTAGATCTCGCGTGCGATTGTCCGGACCTTGTCCAGCAACGGCATTTTGTCCGGATAGATCGGCTTGAAATCCGCTGTCCCGCCTTCGACCAGACCGACAACGTGATGGGCCAGCGCCTCGGTCCCTTTCGAGCCGTCAGACCAGTGGGTGCATTCGATCGCCTCGACCCCCAGGCTCGCAAGTTCGGCGCGGACCGCCTCAATCTCGGCATCGGTGTCGGTGATGAAGCGGTTGAGGGCGACCGCGACCGGCACACCGAATTTCTTGGTGTTCTCCACATGCCGGGCGATGTTGGACACGCCCTCGCGCACCGCCGTGATGTTCTCCTGGCCGAGATCTTCCTTCTTCACGCCGCCATGCATCTTAAGCGCACGGATGGTGCCGACCACCACGGCGGCGGCGGGCCGGAGACCGGCCTTGCGGCACTTGATGTCGAAGAACTTCTCGGCGCCCAGGTCGGCACCGAATCCGGCCTCCGTGACCACGTAATCGCCGAGCTTGAGGCCAGCTCGGGTCGCCATCACAGAGTTGCAGCCATGGGCGATATTGGCGAATGGACCGCCATGGATGAAAGCCGGATTGTT
>CALAHL010000447.1 GCA_937891725.1 uncultured Rhodospirillaceae bacterium
TCATTGCCGGTTTTTTCGGGCGCCAGATCGGAGATCGCGGCGCGCAGATTGTGACCTGCGGCGCCATGGGAATCTCGGCGATCCTCGGCATCATCACCTTCATCGAAGTGGCGCTCGGCGGAGAGCCGCGCACCGTCCGGCTGATGAACTGGATCAGCTCCGGCACCTTCGAGGTGGACTGGGCTTTGCGTTTCGACACGTTGACGGCGGTCATGGTGATCGTGGTCACGGTCGTGTCGACCTGCGTGCATATCTATTCGGTCGGCTATATGAGCCACGATCCCTCCAAGCCCCGGTTCATGGCCTATCTGTCGCTGTTCACCTTCGCGATGCTGATGCTGGTGACGGCGGACAATCTGGTGCAGCTGTTCTTCGGCTGGGAAGGTGTGGGCCTCGCCTCTTATCTTCTGATCGGATTCTGGTTTCACAAACCGTCAGCGAACGCGGCCTCGATCAAGGCATTCGTGGTCAACCGGGTCGGCGATTTCGGCTTCGCGCTTGGGATTTTCGGGGTCTACATGCTGTTCGACAGCGTGCAGTTCGACGTGATTTTCGCAGCCGCCCCCGATGTCGCCGGTCAGACTATGGAATTCCTGGGCTTCCAATGGGATGCCCTGACAGTGGTTTCGATTCTGCTGTTCATCGGTGCCATGGGTAAATCGGCACAGCTTGGCCTGCACACATGGCTGCCGGACGCGATGGAAGGCCCGACCCCGGTGTCGGCCCTCATCCACGCCGCGACCATGGTGACAGCCGGTGTGTTCCTGGTGGCCCGGATGTCGCCGATGATGGAATACGCCCCGACCGCCCTAGAGGTGGTTGCAGTGGTCGGCGCGATGACCGCGTTCTTCGCCGCGACCATCGGTGTCTGCCAGACCGACATCAAGCGGGTGATCGCGTACTCGACCTGTTCCCAGCTCGGCTACATGTTCTTCGCGCTCGGCGTGGGAGCATATCCGGCGGCGATCTTCCATCTGATGACCCACGCGTTCTTCAAGGCGCTCTTGTTCCTCTCGGCCGGCTCTGTGATCCATGCGATCCATGACGAGCAGGACATGCGGAACATGGGCGGTCTGTGGCGCAAGATCCCCTACACCTACGCGATGATGTGGATCGGCAG
>CALAHL010000448.1 GCA_937891725.1 uncultured Rhodospirillaceae bacterium
GGTGAAGTCGCCCGCCAGCGTCTTGTGACTGATGGTGCGCGAGGTGGAGAACCCGAAAGCCCCCGCCTTGATCGCATCGCGGGTGATCACCCGCATGGCGGCGATGTCGTCCTCGGTCGCGTGCTCGTGCCGGATCGCCCGGTCGCCCATCACGAAGACCCGCAGCGCCGCATGGGGCAGCAGCGCGCAGAGATCCATGTCCCGGCCCCGGCCTTCCAGCGCGCCGAGATATTCCGGGAAACTCTCCCACTGCCAGTTCAGCCCTTCATGCATGACCGGGCCGGGAATGTCCTCGACCCCTTCCATCAGCTCGACCAGCTTCTCCCGGTCCGCCGGCTTGCAGGGGGCGAAGCCGACCCCGCAATTGCCCATGACCGAGGTGGTCACACCATGCCAGGCGGACGGCGCCATATGGCTGTCCCAGGCGGCCTGTCCGTCGTAATGGGTGTGAATGTCGACGAAACCGGGGGTGACGATGCGGCCGCGCGCGTCGATCTCCTCGGCTGCGGTTTCGCCCTTCAGGTCGCCGATCGCCACGATCCGGTCGCCCTTCAGCGCCACGTCCGCCGCGCGCCCGGCGGCCCCGGTACCGTCGATCACGGTACCACCGCGAATGATCAGATCCGCGTGCAGTCCATTTCCTTGGGCCATGTCATCCTCCCGATCCAAGGTCGTTGTCGCCGAACAAAGGTTCGGGCCGCCTTGGGATGTTTGCTGGATGATAACCTAGCTTACGGTTAAGCCTTCTGGCAAACGATCTGGATCTAGTGGTCAACACCACACTGATCGATGAAACGCATCAATGCAGCCGACACGTCATCCGGCCGATCCAAGCTTGGCAAATGCGCGGTTCCGTTCAGGACAACCCGGGTGCTGTTTGTCATTGCGTCCGCGACCCGTTGGCATCTGTCTTGAATATGCGGGAAATCCAAGTCCCCCCAGATGAGCAATATCGGGACCGTGATCTCCGACAGGCGGCTGAACGCAGGAGGTATCTGAACGACATCCGTATCGGTCCCCACCGGTGGAGACCTAAGAACGATTGAATTCATATCGCACAGCAACTCTCGCGCGGGGCCTGCAACACGCCCCTCGGGCGCGGCAGGACCATCCAGCCATAGGTGAGCCTTGATCGCATTCACGCGGTCGACATCGTCGGCATCAATCGCTTGCTTCTGTTCAGCCATCAGGCGCGCGAGTTCCGGCGTAAGGCTCAAGTCTGGGGCACCCGGAACATTCGGCGCGACCAGTACGAGGCCCCGGACACACGACGGATGCTCCAGCGCAGTATCAAGTGCGATGCGTCCGCCCTGGGAACACCCCACCAGAATCGCGGGGCGGTGGTCCGCATGCCGGTCCAAGACAGCCATCAGATCGGCAACCGAGGAATAGACGTCCGGCTCGCAGCGGGTCTGCCCAAAGCCCCGCCGGTCATAGGCGATCGCCTTGGACTTCGACCGACCGCCGCCGCCTGCTCCGACCACATGCGCTTGTCGGCGACTGCCGCATGGAGAAACACAACCGGCTCTCCGCTGCCCATCACGTGCGCGGCCAGAAGCGCCTTACCGGACAGGATCGAAGAGTTGGAGGCCATGACGCTCGGTCCCCATGCAGAGAGATCTTTGACGTATCGGTGGGTCAAGGTCCGTATCTTTCCCAGAATTTCCGGGGGAAGCCAGAGCGCATCACTATAGGTCTCCGCCAACGTCCACCCTTCCCGCTCGTAAAATCGCTGGGCCCGCAGGTTTCCAGCGGTGCAGAACAGCTCGGCCCGGGAAACTCCGTCCGCCGCCAGGACGGTCTCGGCATGTGACAGGAGCGTCCGTGCGATGCCAGAGCCTTTGGCCTGACGCGAGACATAGAGCTTCACCAGCTCCGTCCCTTCGACCGAGTGAAACCCTGCGACGGCGCCGCCCTCCGTCGCGACAAAGAAGCTTTCGACGCATTGCGTCAGCCAGACCTGAAAATGCTCCGGCGTCCGGTAGGGCAGGAGCGCCGCAGGCACCAGATCCCCATGCGCATCGTGCCAGCCCTGATGCCAGAGCTGCAGAATTGCGGGATGGTCGGCGGAGGTCGCCGGTCTGATCTCGGGAGTCACGCGATGGATATCCGTCTCATGGGCAGAGGATGCAGGCCAGTCGAACGGCTCGAAAACGCCCTGCCTAGAACCCCTATTCGTCCGGACGCGGCGGCTGCTGTTGCGGACGGGGGATGCCCACCACGTGGAAGCCCGCGTCCACATGCATGATCTCGCCGGTCACGCCGGACGAGAGATTCGACAGCAGGTACAGCCCGGTCTTGCCGACCTCGTCGAGGGCGACGTTCCGCTTCATCGGGGAGGCCGCCTCGGAATAGCGGAAGGTGTAGCGCGCATCGGCGATCGCCGAGCCGGCCAGGGTCCGCATCGGGCCGGCCGATATCGCGTTCACCCGGACCCCGTCGGGACCGAGATCTGCCGCCAGATAGCGCACGCTGGCCTCCAGCGCCGCCTTGGCCACGCCCATCACATTGTAGTTCGGGGTGGTCCGCTCAGCGCCCAGATAGGTCAGGGTGATGAAGCTGCCGCCGGGCCGCATCATCGGCGCCAGGCGCTGACACAGCGCGGTAAACGAGTAACAGGAGATGTCGACCGTCCGCAGGAAATTCGCGCGGCTGGTGTCGGCGTAGCGCCCCTTCAGTTCGGCCTTGTCGGAGAACGCGACCGCATGGACCGCGAAATCGATCTCACCCCAAGCATCCCGGACATTCTGCGCCACGTTGTCCAGCGAGGCTTCGTCGCTGACATCGCATTCCCAGACCAGGTCCGAGCCGACAGCGGCGGCCAGCGGCTCGACCCGGCGCTTGATCGCGTCGTTCTGGTAGGTAAAGGCCAGTTCGGCGCCGGCGCCCGCGACCGCCGAGGCAATACCCCACGCGATCGATTTCTCATTGGCCACGCCCATGATCAGGCCTTTTTTTCCGGCCATCAGGGGTGTCTGAGATGCGAAGTCGGGCATTTTTCTTGTACCGATCGGGTTGACCCAATGGACCGGCCCGTCGGGGCCGGACGAGAGGCAGCGAGGAGTGCCGGGGTTAGGTTTCGTGTCGCTGGAACGCCAGCACCGCGTTCGTTCCGCCAAAGCCGAAACTGTTCGAAAGTGCCAGATCGATGCTCTGATCCATCAGCGGCTCCCGTACGATCCGCAGGTTCTCCGCCTCCGGCTCCAGAGCCTCGATGTTGATCGAGGGGGCGATGAACCGGTCGCGCATCATCAGCAGCGTGTAGATCGCCTCATGGACGCCTGCCGCCCCTTGGCTGTGGCCGGTCATCGACTTGGTCGAGCTGATGGCCGGACCCCGGTTCTGCGTGCGGAACACCTCCGCGATGGCCTCCAGCTCCTTCATGTCGCCGACCGGCGTCGAGGTGCCGTGGGTGTTCACGTAGTCGACCGGACGGTCCAGGCCCTTGAGGGCGATCTGCATGCACCGCACAGCCCCCTCGCCCGACGGCGCCACCATATCGGCCCCGTCCGAGGTCGCACCGTAACCGACCAGCTCGGCATAGATCTTGGCCCCGCGCGCCTTGGCGTGTTCAAGCTCCTCCAGCACGACCACACCGCCGCCGCCGGCGATCACAAAGCCGTCGCGGGTGGTGTCATAGGGCCGGGAGGCCTTTTCCGGGGTGTCGTTGTAGCGCGAGGACAGCGCGCCCATCGCGTCGAACAGAACCGACAGGGTCCAATGCAATTCCTCGCCGCCGCCGGCGAACATCATGTCCTGCTTGCCCATCTGAATGGCTTCGGCCGCGTTGCCGATGCAATGCGAGCTGGTCGAGCAGGCCGAACTGATCGAATAGCTGTGGCCCTTGATCTTGAAGGTGGTCGAAAGATTGGCGGAGTTGGTGCTGCTCATCACCCGCGGCACCATGTAGGGCCCGACCCGTTTGGGGCCCTTCTCGCGCGCGATATCGAACGCCGCCATCATGTTCCGGGTCGACGGTCCGCCGGACCCCATGATCAGCCCGGTCATCGGGTTCGAGATCTCGCTCGGCTCGAGACCCGCATCCGCAATCGCCTCTTCCATCGCGATATAGTTATAGGCGGCCCCGTCGCCCATGAAACGCAACAGCTTCCGATCGATCCGATCTTCCGGATTGATCTTCAGCGAGCCGTGCACATGGCTGCGGAAGCCCATCTCTTTGTATTCATCGGCCAATACGATTCCGGAGCGGCCAACCTTCAAAGATTGGGCAACCTCCTCCTTATCGTTTCCAATGCTGGAAACGATGCCGATGCCGGTAACGACGACGCGGCGCACGCTGCCTCCTCAACTCATCGCGGCGGCGGGATTCTGAAACAGCCCGACGCGGATGTCCTTCGCTTCGAATACGGTCTCGCCATCGCAGTCAACCGACCCGTCGGCGATCCCAAGAAACAGTTTGCGGCTGATGATCCGCTTGAGATCCAGCTTATACCGCAGCAGCTTCGCGTTCGGCAGCACCTGTCCTGAGAACTTCACCTCGCCGACCGACAAGGCGCGTCCCGAACCCGGCCCGCCGAGCCAGCCGAGCGTAAAGCCCAGCAGCTGCCACAGCGCATCCATACCCAAGCAGCCCGGCATGACCGGGTCATCTTCGAAATGGCACTGAAAGAACCACAGGTCCGGTTTGATCTCGAACTCGGCCTTGACCTCGCCCTTCTCGTAGGCGCCGCCCTCCTGGCCGATATGCGTGATGCGATCGAACATCAGCATGGGCGGCAACGGGAGGCGTGCATTGCCGGGGCCGAACAGGCGCCCGTGCGCGCACTCGAGAAGCTCTTTATACGAAAAACTTGATTGAGATTTGAAATCCACCGGCACTTCCCTGGACGTCTGACGATCGCGCGCGCATGCACAACATGCACAAGACGATCTGTTTCCCCTAGACCGACCCAATTCGCAAGGGCCTTTTCACTCCGCTTGACCCGACGTGTTCGGGACCTTTCCAAAACAAACCATATCGACGCCTGTCATGCAAAGGGCGACAGCGTCTCACAGGCATTTGAAACATATTAGAGGTTTTGCAAAGAATTGCCCCGTCCACGCGTTTTCCCTATACTCTTGGCCTACATAACCTGCAAATCCGTAGAGGACCGGTTTCGGCCCGACCTGCGACCCAAAATTGGTGCTTTGACTCTCATGATCCAGCCCCTGTCTTGCATTCTACCGGATCCGGATGACGCCGACCGCCAGGCGAGCCTGATGGAGCGGCTGCGCCGAGCCGGTTTGCGGCCGACCCGTCAGAGGGTCGCGTTGGGCCGATTGTTGTTCGGCCAGACCGACAGGCATGTGACGGCCGAGCAATTGCATACCGAGTCGGAGCGCGCGGGCGTGCAGGTGTCACTGGCCACCGTCTACAACACCTTGCATCAGTTCACTGACCAAGGCCTGTTGCGCGAGGTCGTGGTCGAGGCCGGACGGTCGTATTTCGACACGAATATTCACGGTCATCATCATTTCTTCGAACTGGAGACCGGCACGCTGATCGACATTCCCGAGCACGAGATCAGCATTGCCGGCCTGCCGCAGGCGCCGGAAGGTGCCGAGATCGAGCGGGTTGACCTGGTGGTCCGCGTGCGGCGTCGAACCGACGGGACGAAACCGGCCACAACGTAATTTTCGGTCGCTCCAGCTTCATTTGGAGCGGTTCTAAGTCGCTTGACCGCCCTCACCGGGACTTTCTATAACCTATTGGCCTAAACCAACGCGTCCAAAGGACGGACGGCGCGACCGCTTGGCCCCCGTCCGAACCCCGCCACCGCCAACCGTCCATAATCAACCCGTCGATTGGAGACCAGCATGTCCGAACTCAAGGGCTCGAAGACCGAGGAAAACCTCAAAGAGGCGTTCTCCGGCGAAAGCCAGGCCAACCGTCGCTATCTGTATTTCGCACAGAAGGCCGATATCGAGGGCTACAACGATGTCGCCGCCGTCTTCCGCTCGACCGCGGAAGGCGAGACCGGCCATGCGCACGGCCACCTGGAATTTCTCGAGGAAGTCGGTGATCCGGCAACCGGCCAGCCGATCGGCGAGACCTCGGACAATCTGAAGGCCGCGATCGCCGGCGAGACCCACGAATACACCGACATGTACCCGGGCATGGCACGGACCGCCCGCGACGAAGGCTTCGATGAGATCGCGGACTGGTTCGAGACGCTCGCGAAGGCCGAGAAAAGCCATGCCGGGCGTTTCCAGAAGGCGTTCGATTCGCTCGACGCCTGATCCCGCACATCCTGTGATCCGGGCTCCGGTGGCGTGATCTTGTAAGATCCGAACGCCGGGGCCCGCTGATATTCAGATCCTCGCATCGCGGAGACTCCCATGGCGGAAGGCAGCCTCGGGGCGCCGACACGGCACCCGATTCCTTGGCAGGACCCCAGCTTTCATGACGAGGCCAAGCTCGACGACGAGCTGCGCCGCGTGTTCGACATTTGCCATGGCTGCCGCCGCTGCTTCAATCTCTGCGACAGCTTCCCCCGCCTGTTCGATCTGATCGATGACAGCGAAAGCGGCGAACTCGACACGGTCGAGAGCACCGGTTTCGCGCCGGTCGTCGACGCCTGCACCCTCTGCGACATGTGTTTCCTGACCAAATGCCCCTATGTGCCGCCGCACGAGTTCAATCTGGATTTCCCGCACCTGATGCTGCGCTACCGGTCGATGCAGAACGCCAAGGGCGAAATCCCCTCGATCGAAAAGCAGATGACCGAGACCGACCGTAACGGCAAGCTGGCGCGGCTGGCGCCCGGACTGTGCAATTGGGTCTCCAAGGAGGACAACGGCGTCACCCGTCCGCTGATGGAACGCGTTCTGGGCGTGCATCGGGAGGCGAAGCTGCCGAAATTCACCGGCAAGTCGCTGGACCAGTTCCGGCAAAGCGACGTGCCCGCGCTGAACACGTCGGCGCCGGCCCATGGCCGCAAGGCGGTGATCTACGCCACCTGTTTCGCCAATTACAACAATCCGGAAATCGGCCGCGCGGCCCTGCAGGTGCTGGCCAAGAACGGGGTCGCGACCGAAGTGGTCTACCCGTCCTGTTGCGGGATGCCGCAGCTGGAGCATGGCGATATCGCGCGGGTTGCCAAGACTGCCGCCAAGGTGGCCGCCGAGATGCGTCCGCATGTGGACGCCGGAAAGGCGATCCTGGCGCTGGTGCCGTCCTGCGCGCTGATGCTGAAATTCGAATGGCCGCTGATCCTGCCGGACGACGAGAACGTGAAGGCGCTGTCGGCCGCCACCCGGGATATCGACGAATACCTGATCGATATTGCCAAGACCGAAGGGCTGGCGGACGGGCTGCAGCCACTCGACGGCGGCGTGTTTCTGCACATCGCCTGTCATTCCCGCGCCCAGAACATCGGTCAGAAATCGACCGAGCTGCTAAAGCTGATTCCCGAGATCGACCTGAATGTGCAGGAGCGTTGCTCCGGCCATGGCGGGTCATGGGGGGTCATGAAGGCGAATTTCGAGACGGCCCTCAAGGTCGGAAAGCCGGTGGCGCGCCAGGCCCGCAAGGCAGGGAAAACCTATATCGCCTCCGGCTGCCCGCTCGCCGCCGAACATATCCTTCAGGGGATGGAGCGGATCGAAGGTGAGGCCACCCTGCCGACCCAGACCGATCATCCCATTCAGATCTTCGCGCGAGCCTACGGATTCTGATCGCCAAACTTCGGATCCGAACCACGACACTATGGAGAGCGCCCGAAATGGCGAACCAGATCACCGCAGCCGATATCATGGACATGGACGCCTACGCCAAGATCCGCAAGGACAAGCGCAAGGCCTTGGTGCAGGTGAAGAAGGACCGGCGGGTGGCTTTGGGTCCCCATGCCACGTTCTATTTCGAGAACTACGACACCATGTGGCTGCAGATCCACGAGATGCTGTTCATCGAAAAAGGCGGTGCCGCCCAGGTCCCGGACGAATTGGAGGCCTATAATCCGCTGATTCCGAACGGCCGGGAGCTGGTCGCCACTCTGATGTTCGAAATCGACAATCCGGTCCTGCGCAAGGAGGTTCTCTCGAAGCTCGGCGGGGTCGAGGAAACCTGTTTCCTGAAATTCGCGGGTCATGAGGTGGTCGGCACAGCGGAGGAAGACGTCGACCGCACCACTGCCGACGGCAAGGCCTCATCCGTGCAGTTCATCCATTTCAGCCTGTCCGACGCCCAGGTCGCTGCCTTCAAGGCCGAAGGCACCGAAGTCACCCTCGGCATCAAGCACCCGGCCTATGCCAACATGACCATCTTGCAGGACGCGACCCGGTCGGCACTCAGCAAGGATTTCGACTGACGGATCTGCTGTGGCACCTCTGCCGCGTCACTCCAGCGCCTCATCCGCCCGCACGCCCCAGATGTGGCTGCGGTGGATCCAGCCGTCGAAGCCGGAAATCTCGATCTCACACCATTCGTTCTGGCAGACCTCAAGCTTGCCGATCACGCCCGGCTCCAGCCGTGCGACGGCGGGGGCCGCATCGTCCGGCTCCAGGTGCAGAACCCGGATCTGGCCCAGCACGATGACGGCACGGCGGCCGGACAGCATGGATTGATGAACCCACCCTTCGGTGCCGTCGACATCCCGGATCTTGCGCCAGGTATCGAACTCCGAGACCACCTCGACCGGCAGGTCGG
>CALAHL010000449.1 GCA_937891725.1 uncultured Rhodospirillaceae bacterium
ATCGACGAGAACGAGGCCGGTATTCTTTTTGGGAGCGTGAACTTTCGGTGGATGCATGTGAAGCTGCTGGCGATTCACCCGGACCATCGCCGCAGTGGACTCGGCAGTGGTCTTCTGGAACGCGCCGAGACGCTGGCACGGTCGATGGACTGCATCGGCATCTGGCTCGACACCTATGCCTTTCAGGGGCCCGACTACTACCCCCGCCATGGCTTCGTCGAGTGCGGACGGATCAAGGATTACCCTCTCGGTCACGACCGGCTGTTTTTCGAGAAGCGACTTTGAACGACGGTGCCGCGCGGCTGATTGCAAGCCTAGACTCGGATAAAAGGATTGCTCCGTGACCGATGACGACCGCCTCTTGAGCTGGGCTGAACTGGTCGGCCCACGCTATTGGCTGGCAACGCTGACACTCGGGCTCGGGATCTCGCTGCATGCGGTCAACTTCTTCATCTTCTCAAGCCTCGCGCCAAGCGTGGTCGAGGATATCGGCGGGCTGTCGCTGTTGTCCTGGGCGACCACGCTCTACGTGGTCGCCTCGATCGTATCATCTGCAGCGGGCGGAATCGTCCGCAGCCGGTTTGGCGCACGGAAGGCCCTGACGGTCTCGCTCTGGGGGTTCGCGCTCGGCACCGCCGGGATCGGGCTCGCCCCCACCATGGAATGGCTGCTGGTCGCTCGTGTGATCCAGGGGCTCGGCTCCGGCCTGCTGATGGCGAACAGCCATGGACTGATCCGCGATCTGTATCCGCCAAAAAGCTGGGCGCGGCTGTTTGCGACGATCTCCAGCGTCTGGGGTGTGGCCGCCCTGACCGGACCGCTGATCGGCGGCATTTTCGCGGAGTTCGACGACTGGCGCTGGGGGTTTTATGCGATGCTGCCGGTCTGCATGGTCTTCCAGGTGCTGATCCTCCGCACCGTGAAGAACCGTGAGGGCTCCCGCATCGCGGGCGGGCTGGCGCCTGTGCTTCGCCTGAGCCTGATCGGCGCTGCGGCCCTGCTGGTCGGTGCGACCGGAAAGGGCCATTCCGACGCCATCGACCTCACCTGTGCGGCTTCGGCGGCGGCGCTGCTGGTCCTGGCGATCTCGTGGGAACGTCGAACCGGAAATCCCCTGTTCCCTCGCGACATGTTCCGGCCGACGACGATCCTGGGTGGCGGGGTGATGTTCTTCTTCTTCATCTCGGCCGGAACCGTGGCGACCGGCGTCTACGGCCCCTACTTCCTCCGCATGCTGCACGACACCCCGGCCCTGGTGGCCGGATACACCGTCACGGTACAGTCGATCCTCTGGACCACAGCCGCCATCACGCTCTCGGGCCTGGTCGGCACCCGCGCCCGGACGGCGATTGTCGTTG